>JAFYMW010000059.1 GCA_017548165.1 Bacteroidaceae bacterium | reverse complement strand
GTATCAGCATAGATAGTCTAATACCTGAAAACACCGAGGGGTTTGGGGGCGAGAAGCCCCCATGAGAGAGTACAAATCGGTACAAAACGCTAATAATTGTTAACAGCATACATTTTTTTTATTACAGTTCATTAGACTGTTACGCGCTAAGGAAGCCATCTTTTTGTCATCTGTCTCGTTACTTCTCGGTTACAATGAAACCCCATTGCGCCCTCAAAGTAGCAAAACATCTGTTTCAAAAATAAGACTATTACCATCATAACGCTAATGACCGATTTGGGTTTAATTTATTTTTCGTTTTAGAAATGGTACAACTTAACCATATTCGTAAAATCGGTATTGTTAGAATCTAACACCAAGAGTGGCGGTCAAAGAGTGACGGGTTAGGTCTAGTGGAAGAGGAGACATATCCACATTGCTATAGAAAGAATCAAAAGGATAATACTCCGCACTTTGGTGTCTGTACTTGTATGCAAGATCCAAATAGAAAGACTTGTAGCGATAACCTGCGCCACATGCGATTATATGGGTATCAGAAAGGTTCATATAATCAAGACCTGTGGGGTATGACAGTGAATTATCGGAATAATATGGATCCCAATAAGAGTCCTTGCCTGTGGTTGAGGTAATGTAGTTGTAGCCAAGTCGTAGAGAGAGGTTGGAAACAGGTTTGAACTCGACACCGGCACGAAGGGTGTGCTGAGGCAATAGCATTGTCTTGGTCATAAACTTAAAGTCCTCATCGAAATGGGTACCACCATATTCGGAAGGATAACGCATGGTTGTTCCAGGATAGTTGGCGAATTCGTATTCAACACCCCATGCAAAATTATTGGAAATGGTGCTACCCATCTGTGCTCTCACCTTCCATGGTGTATTAAGACGATATTCGAGATAATTGATATAAGAATCGGAGAGGTCGTAGACATAGTGGTCATAGTAAACACCTTGGGCTGGGTCGTAAATCAACTGTTGTTGTTTTTCGTCCCAATAGTATTTTGTTGTCAAACTCTGGTCGTCGACATATTTAAGTCTGTACCAAGTAGGAGTCTCTACTGTTACACCAATGCGGAAAGGACTTGTCTCGAATGGACGCACAATGGCACCAAACTTGAAATTGAAACCTGTACCAGTAATTACCTGTTCGTTGATATATCCAAAATCGTGAATATCACCTAGGGCATCAGTTCTCTGCTCCCAATAGTCAGTACCACGACGGAAGTCCATGTTGTCTATACCCAATGTGACACCAAAGAAATAACGATTATCAACGTTAGCGCTAAAGTTTATATCGCAAGCACTCAAAGAGCCTCGGGTAATAGAAAGGGTACTATTCAAATCGTGGGGGGATTTCACAATATTATCGTTAAACAAACCACAACCATCTGCAAGGCCATAGAGAGTGTTATAATATGTGTCGGGACGTCCATAGAGATAGCCTCTATTATCAAAAGCCTCAGCTGCAAGACCATCCAGTTGGTCTGCCCAGGATGCCTGTGTTGCTATTTCGCCATAGAAACAGTTGTTATAGTCTATCTTCTTTTGATAATTAACGGCAAGATTAAAGTTGCGAATACTGCCATTTCCTTTGAAACATGCTAAGGCACCAATCTGGTCAAAGTGACCTTGTGTTCCGCTTGCCATGCCTCGTGCACTATTGTTTCCAAGCCATGAAGCACCGGCTGTAAAAGACATATCATTCTTGGTAAACATGGCTATGCCTGCAGGGTTGGCACTTATGGTAGAAATGTCAGCGCCAAGTGCTCCCATAGCTCCACCCATAGCAACAAAACGTGATGTACCACGAAGGTCGGATGTGTTGACGAGAGTGTTATTGAGATATGGATCCTGGGCAAAGGAGAATATGCTATATAAGGAGAGGGGCAATAAGAATAATTTCTTCATAATATATATTATATATAAGGTGTATCTAGTTATCTTATCATGTCGTTGCAGTGAACATCAATTACCTGCCTCGTCCGCCACCACGTGAACCACCACCGCTACGCGAACCTCCTCCTGTAAAGGTACCGCCACCCATACCGCCACCTCTTGAAGAAGAGCCCATGCTGCCACCCATACGAGAATTGTTACGTTCAGACATACGAGTATTACTATTACTGCGCATTGTAGAACTTGATGAGCTACGTTGTTGAGTAGTATTGGTTCGTTCGGAATTGCGTCGTACAGTGTTTGAAGTAGAACGATTGGTTGAGGTAGAACGCTGAGAGCGATCGGTAACTCTGGTGCTACGACTAGCAGACCTTTCTGTGAAACGAGATGAGGCATCGCTACGACGAGTTTGCTGACCACTACCTAATGTCGTACCTCTATTGGTTCGTCCCTGTTCACCTACACGTGATGTTCTGCTGACTATGCGTGAACGACCATAGTCGCGATTGCGCACGGTGGAGATACGAGGAGTGTGAATATTGGCATGCCCCCAATAGTGATGATGGTGATGTGGATAGAAGGAATGATAACCAGGCCAATAGGGATTCCAATAGCTGCCACAATAGCCTATTCCCCACCCTACGGAATACCAACCACCATAGTAATATGGACGATACCATGGATCGTAGAACCAAGGATCCCAGTGCCAAGGGTTGTAGATGTATGATACATGACTCCAATACCATGGGGAATAGTAATGACCACCATGGAAACGAGCCAGACGTGTGGCATAATAGAAGTCAAAATCGTCTGCATCAGAATATCCCTGGCTATAACCCTCGGTATAACCCAAGTCGTACAGACTCTGTGCAGATAGTTGATAGGTTTGACTTTCTTCGTTGAATGTCAAAGTATCTACCGTAACTGAGGACAGAGAACTGCGCGAACGTCTGTTATACTCGTCAACATCACGAGTGACAGATTGTGGTTGTGACCTAACTGCAGATTGCTGCAATGGAGTTTCATCCTCATATATCAGCTGTATCTGACGAGTAACTTGCTCCTTTGAGGCATTCTTTGTCTTCTTCAACCTCGTGGGAGTGAAATACATATCGTCTTCTTGCGCCCATGCTGGTGAAGAGAGAGCGAAGATAGTCAACGTTATAAACAGATATAAATGCTTCATCATAAATATAGAATTTACGTATGTATATTAGGTTTTCTGCCTCAAAGATAGTTATTTGTCAACAAAAAATCATAGGTATACTCCTATTCTTAATAGGATTTTCCCTTTTTTAGCAAAAGTAAACACCAATTGTCATCTTCTTTTTGTAAAAAAGGTTCTAAAGCGTGTTTTGAAGCCTCGGCAAGCAATACGGGAGCGTCTTCCGTGAAGAAACCGCTGAGGAGAAGTTCCCCACCCTCTTCCAAAGTCTGTGCAAATACCTGCATATCGGCAAGCAGGATATTACGATTGATGTTGGCAATAAGAAGCGATGGGTGCTTTTGGGTGGTAATACTTTCTTTTTCAGACTGAAATGATGTGAGTACAGAACTATCACCCAAAAGTACATCTACTCCTGTTTTTATTCCATTTAGGAGAAGATTGGACTGTGCGTTACGTACACTCCATTCGTCAATATCATATGCTAGAACTTTTGATGCTCCCAGCATCATACACATAATGGACAGAATGCCAGTACCAGTTCCTGCATCAACAATAAAACGGTTCTTGAGAGGCATTGTCAGAAGTTGGGATAAAATCATCCGTGTTGTCTGATGAGATCCTGTTCCGAAGGCTTGGCAAGGATTGATACATATGTCATACAAAGCTTTTGGAACATCGGAATGGGACGTATCGTGGATGACGATGAGAGCCTTGGCATCGTCAGAATCTTTATTCTCTATAATTATGGGGCGAAATCCTTCCTGTTCCCATTGTTGATTCCAATTCTCATCTGGAGCTTCATTTACAGAATATGAAACAGATACTCCTGTTAAAGGAAAAGAAGACACAACATCCTCCAATGCCATAGAATCGTATAAGGGTTGCTGAATCCATGCCAAAAGTCCATGGTCTGATGATTCGAATGCTTCAAAACCAACGTCAGCAAGAAGAGCACTGAGTATGTCTGAGGCAGTTTCGCTATTTGGGGTAATTTGGAAGTTGACTTCAAAATATTTCATAAAAATACAATATGGTGTTAACAAACAATCTGTGTGCAACAATAATATCATTCAAACCTAATACTTTTGGCAGGATGAATACGGCTGATGATAAAAGTGGGAATAATGAGTGCAAGAACACAGACTATAAAGGTAATGAAATTGAGTAGCAGAATCCACATCCAAGGGAAAGCAACTGGAACTTTGGCAAGATAATAAGCTGCAGGATCAAGTGAGAGAATGCCACAAAAATGCTGAAGGGCAAGAAGAAAGAATGCACAGGCATTGCCTATAACAAGTCCCTTTACCACTATCATAGCTGACAGATATAGAAATACATGGCGCAACTGAACATTTGTTGCTCCCATGGCTTTCATGACTCCTATGAATCTGGTTCGTTCCAAAATAATAATGAGCAAACCACTGATTATTGTCACACATGCTACAGCAATCATGATAATAAGGATGGCTATAACATTGGTATCCAGCAATGTCAGCCATGAAAATACTTGTGGAAAGAGTTCGTTGACGCGTGGAAAAGAATAATATTGTCCATACGCATCTTCCCTCAACGAAAGCATGGAATATAAAGCAGAGGTAACACTATCTGTATACTCCGTATTAACTAATCTAATTTCTGCTCCGCTATATTGGTCGTGCTCCAACTTTGCCAATTTCTGTACTATTCGTGAATCGGCATAGCACATCTTAATATCAAAATCTGCCATATGCGTCTGAAAGATACCTGCCACGACGAAACGACGAGCACGCAAACTCTCGTCAAAAAAGTAGGCATAAACTCTTTGGCCTGTATGAAGTTGGAGCGTCGATGCCAAGCTGGCAGAGATGAGTATGCTATCAGAAGGTGCTTCGGTCTGTCCAAATGAAGGAACATGACCAGACAACATGTGAGCAGAAATAAAGTTTTTATTGAAAGCAGAATCTACTCCCCTGAAAAATACTCCCCTAAATGCATCCTCTGTCTTCAACATACCTGGGCAAATGACAAAACGATGTATGTCAACAACTCCCGGTAATACGGAAATAGAGGAAACTAGAGAATCGGATAGCTGTATTGGAGCGGAATTGGAACTATATAAAGAGCGAGTATTAACAATCTGAACATCGCCAACAAGAGAAGATACCTTGTTCTTGATTTCATTTTGAAATCCAATGGTTACGCAGATGCTACAGATCATAACCAAAATGCCTACTGCAACACCTGCAGTAGCAATGCGAACGGCAGAGGCAGAAACACGCCCCTGCGTTCCATCACGATATATCCTTTTGGCTATGAAAAGCATAAGATAAAATAGGTTGAGCCTACTCTACACGACCAGGATATGCCTCAAGAGCTTTTCTGAGCACGAAAAGAGCTCTGGTCAAATCATCCTTCTTGAGCACATATGCCAAACGTACCTGATTGCGACCAGCTCCGGGTGTTGTATAGAAGCCAGAAGCAGGGGCCATCATTATAGTCTCACCCTCGTATTGGAAATCTCTAAGACACCATTCGCAGAACTTATCAGCATCGTCTACAGGTAATTTCGCTACTGTATAAAAGGCTCCCATAGGAATAGGACTATAAACTCCAGGGATTCTGTTAAGACCATCAATGAGACATTTACGACGCTCTACATATTCGTCATAAACTTCACGACTATACTCCTCAGGTTCGTCCAAAGATGCTTCGGCAACAATCTGTCCTATCAATGGAGGACTGAGACGTGCCTGACAGAATTTCATTACAGCCTTACGTACTTCTGCATTCTTGGTAATGAGTGCTCCGATACGGATACCACATTCTGAATATCTCTTAGAAACAGAGTCAATAAGAACAACATTATTCTCAATACCTTCTAGATGGCATGCAGAAATATATGGTGAACCGGTATATATAAACTCACGGTACACCTCATCGGAAAAGAGGTACAGGTCGTACTTCTTGACAAGATCACGAATCTGGTTCATCTCTCTACGTGTATAGAGATAACCAGTGGGGTTGTTGGGATTGCAGATAAGTATGGCACGTGTGTGCTCGTTTATCAGTTCCTCGAACTTCTCCACTTTAGGCAATGAGAATCCCTCTTCTATTGTGGTGGAAATAGTACGGATTTTAGCTCCAGCAGAAATGGCAAAAGCCATGTAGTTGGCATAAGCTGGTTCTGGTACAATAATCTCGTCACCAGGATTAAGGCATGCCAAAAATGAAAATAACACTGCCTCGGAACCTCCACTGGTAATAATAATATCGTCTGGTGAAAGATTGATGTTATACGAAGCGTAATAACCTACCAATTTCTTACGATAACTAAGATAACCTTGTGAAGGGCTATACTCCAATATCGTACGGTCTATGTTACGTATAGCTTCAAGAGCCGACTTGGGAGTTGGAAGATCCGGTTGACCAATATTCAAATGATATACGTGCACCCCACGCTTTTTTGCATCGTCAGCCAAAGGAGCTAATTTTCTAATAGGTGATTCGGGCATTTCCTGACCGCGGGCAGATATCTGTGGCATATATTTATGTACTTTAATATGTTTATAAATCTGTGAAGTGATAATAGTTCCAATATGTATGTGGATAGGCAGCGACACACTTCTTGTGTCCTAATACCAAAGAATTTTCGTGTTCGTGTAGGATTTTATTATACTCGCTATACAAACTATCCATTTCTGCATCTATAAATTGATTATTCTCTTCAACATAGAGAGAATAAAACAACGTTAATGCTTCACGATAGTGACGAGGAAGGGGGGTAGAAAGAGAATAATATTCTGGTAATTTAGAGGAAAAGACTTTTAACTCTTTGTCCAAAAGAAGAGAACACAAATAGTAGTCTATCAGTGGTTTACTTTGTATACTATCTGTGTGTGTTGATAATGCATTCAGTTGGCG
This sequence comes from Bacteroidaceae bacterium, assembly GCA_017548165.1. Lineage (GTDB taxonomy): Bacteria > Bacteroidota > Bacteroidia > Bacteroidales > Bacteroidaceae > Physcousia. The sequence goes on along the minus strand of JAFYMW010000059.1, from coordinate 39,835 downwards.
TTGTTCTATTGCTTTTTCCAGAAACGACCTTGCATTGCCAACCCTACCAACAGGAACCGCACGAAGGTGCGTATAAACCAATGTTGGTGTATGGTATAAATAAGAAGCTGGTGTGGAATCTGGCAACAAACTAGCACTTCCTTTAAGATAAGATATTGAAAAAAGGTCATCGGCAATTCTACCTTGTTTGCTTAAAGCAAGTGCTTGTATGGCGGTGATGGTGTTGTTGGTTGAAGTTTCACCTTTTGAAATACGTTCAACAGCAGCATAATCACCTTCATGAAGAGAACGAGCCATAGAAAGCTGTACATGAAGAGGACAATCTGTATTGGTTATAGAAATGGTAAACGCAATACCAAGAGCTGTCAGTAAAGCGTTGCTCCACAAATAGTCAGGAAAAGAAGAATGTTCATTACGGCCCTCATGATAAAAGTGACTTAGAAATATCAGTGAGAACGACAATAGCAATAATAATACAGTGGATAAAAGAGGGATTGTATTTTCTGTAGAAGATACCAACTGTGGAGAAATACCTGTAAGCAGACCTAGTACAACATAAGAGGGCAGAAACATCAAAGCCTTAAATCGTACCGAAAAATGCATACAACGCATAAGCACCAAAGCAGGAATCAAAGCCAATGTTGTACCTAACAAAGCACTAATCCAAGTTGAATTGGAAGTTGAAGACATTAGTCCCTGCTCGGATTGCACAAAATACGTCAAAGCTACAATACCATATTGATATCTAAGGTACATGTAGCATGAATAAACTATAAATAACAGCAAACAGGCAAAATTAATTACCATTGCCGCTTGTTGAGTGCTCTTATAGTGATATCTCATCGCTGGCTCCCTAATACTTATATTTTGGCAACAGAATAAGTTTCCTAAAGACGTGCCTATCTATCGTATTTAATATCCACACGGAAATATACACCAAGGTATAAACCGTGCGGATATAATGTAAGTTCTATATCAATTTATTATAAACTTAATCGTTACTTATCTTCAAAACGCATGCACTACGTGCTGGTAGATAAAGTTTAAGCCAGCCTTTACCATCTTTTGCCAGATCACGATCGTAAATAGTCAAATGCTTGAGTGAGTCATCATTGAAACCCTTGCCACCAAACTTAACATCATCGGTATTGAGCAAATACTTGTAAGTACCAGCTTTTACCATAAAGCCATAGTCTGTATAACTACGATTAGGACTGAAGTTAAAGAAGAAGAGCAACTCACCACGTTGGAAAGCAAATACCTGATCGCCATCGTTGTGCCATATTTCTGTCACATTGGTCTTCTGGATATCCTTCTCGCTCTTGATAACCTTTAGCATGGCGCGGTCAAAATCGCCCAACCAATGGAAACAAAGTTCCTTATTATCAACAAGATTCCATTGACGGCGAGCATACTTGTGACTCCATCCATTGCCTTCGCGTGGGAAATCAATCCATTCGGGATGACCAAACTCATTGCCCATGAAATTAAGGTATCCACCATTGATTGTACTACAAGTAAGCAATCTTATCATCTTGTGAAGCGCTATACCACGCTCAGCAGCAAAGTTTTCATCACCTTTCTTGAAATGCCAATACATGTCGGCATCAACAAGACGGAAGATAATTGTTTTATCACCTACTAGAGCTTGGTCATGACTTTCGCAATAGCTGATTGTTTTCTCATCTGCACGACGATTGGTGGTTTCCCACAACATACTGCTGGGTTTCCAGTCCTCATCACGAAGTTCCTTGATTATCTTAATCCAATAATCAGGTACATTCATAGCCATACGATAATTGAAACCATAACCACCTGACTCGAATGAAGCTGCCAGACCAGGCATACCGCTCACCTCCTCAGCAATAGTGATAGCCTTCTTGTTGACCTGATGTATGAGACAATTTGCAAGTGTGAGATAAACTATAGCATTATCATCTTGAGAACCATTATAATAATCGCCATAACCGCCAAATGCCTGTCCCAAACCATGACTGTAATACAACATTGAAGTTACGCCATCAAAACGGAAACCATCAAAGTGGAATTCATCCATCCAGTATTTACAGTTGCTCAGAAGGAAATGCAAAACCTCGTTCTTGCCATAGTCAAAGCAAAGGCTGTCCCATGCTGGATGTTCGCGACGATCACCTTGATAGAAATACTGGCAAGGATCACCAGCAAGATTACCAAGACCTTCTATTTCGTTCTTCACGGCGTGACTGTGAACGATATCCATAATCACTGCTATACCCATGCCATGAGCCTCATCAATAAGAGCCTTCAATTCCTCGGGTGTACCGAAACGACTGCTAGCAGCAAAGAAATTGCTGACATGGTAACCAAAGCTTCCATAATAAGGATGTTCCTGAATAGCCATTATCTGGATACAATTGTAACCAGCCTTATGTACACGTGGAAGAACATTTACACGGAACTCCTCGTACGATCCAACCTTTTCAGCATCCTGTCCCATGCCAATATGGCATTCATATATAAGCAATGGACTGGTATTGGGTTTGAACTTAAGGTTCTTCCATTCGTATTTCTGTTCTGGTTCCCAAACCTGAGCAGAGAAAATCTTTGTCTGCTCATCTTGAACAACACGACGCACCCATGCTGGAATACGTTCACCTTGACCACCATCCCAATGGACACTCATTTTATAAAGTTCTCCATGTTTAAGTGCCTTCTCGGGGAGTTGAAGTTCCCAATTACCAGTATCACCCAATTTCTTGAATGCGTAATGGCCATCTTCCTTCCATCCATTGAAATCACCGATAAGGTAAATTGCAGTAGCATTTGGGGCCCATTCTCGAATTACCCAATTCTTGCCCTCTTTGTGCAAACCGAAATACAAATATCCAGTAGCAAATTCGGCAAGAGTCTTTTCACCATTGTTGGTAAGTTCTGCAATTTTGTTTAATGCAGACTGATGACGTCCGTTAATTGCCTCTGCGTACTCTGCAAGATACTTATCATTCTTGATAAGTCGAAGAACACTAGGAGCCTTAACTTCCTCCACAGTTTCAACTTTCTTTGTCGCACTCTTCTTGACACAAGACTTTTTGGTTGTAGTCTTCTTTGTGGCAGTTGCGGTTTTCGTGGTTTTAGACACCTTTGAGGCATCTGTCTTCTTGGTTGCCATATGTTATTGTTTTTTTGGTATTATTCTAAAGTATAGATATTTCGTTTTTTTACTTGATAACCATGATACCATCTCTGAATTCCCCTTCAAATCGGTTACCATCTTTATCTTCTTGTATTCCATGGCCATTCTTCTGTCCGGCCTTAAATTGTCCTTTGTATTTTGTTCCATCTGTCTGGCGCAATATACCTTCACCTTCCATGAGTCCGTTAACCCAATCACCTTCGTAGACATCGCCATTACTTGACGTATACTTTCCTTTGCCGTGTTGGAGATTATGCTTCCAACCACCAACATAAACAGATCCATTACTCCAAGTAAATGTCCCCATACCATCTTGGTCACCTTCATAAAAGGAACCTACGTACTTATCTCCATTCTTAAAGGTAAATATCCCCTCTCCAGTACGCTGACCATTGACATAAGCTCCCTCATAGACATTACCATCGCTGAAAACATAAATACCAGAACCATGCTGTTGATCATTAGCCCACTCACCGGTATACTTGTCTCCTGTAGAATAAACAAATGTTCCTTTACCTGACTTTTGATTATTTTTCCAATGACCATCGTATTTATTACCATCGCCCCAATCAAAAACGCCATACCCTTCTCGCATATCGTTTTTCCAGTGACCGACATAAGATGCCCCTCCAGAGAAAGTATAGGTACCCTCTCCTTCACGTTTGTCATACTCCCAACTACCAACATATACGTCACCATTGTAATAGAACATTTTCCCTTGACCATGTTGATAATCGCGGAACCATAATCCTTCGTACCTATTGTTGTTGATGTAATAATAAGTACCCAAACCGTGTTGCTGGTTTTGGAACCATTCTCCTACATATTTCTCTCCGTCTGAAAATTGGTATATTCCTTGCCCTTGTCGCTTACCCTTGACATAGTTACCCTCATATTTATCTCCATTCTTAAAATGAGTAACTCCTTTGCCATAGGGTTTTCCTCTAAACATTTCCCCTTGATATATGGCACCATCGGAAAATTCGTAAGAGCTGATTTTGATATTTTGAGCGTCCACCATACTAGCAGTCATCAAAAACAAGATGGCCGCAGAAAAGATACGCTTCGTATAAAAATTAATTGTACGCAACTTGAGTATTTTAATACATTTATATATTCGCCTACAAAATTAAGCAAAACATATCAGTATTACAAATTTTTTTCATTATATTAACGCAAAAAACATCAACAATTCTATTAAAAAGACCTCAAAGGTCACATTTTGCCATGTAAACCTCTGAGGCCTTACCTATGGTAATATATCTTAGTGCAATTATCTTTTTGTTAAGGAGTATGGCTTATCTTCTGACTTTATGCCACGTTTTCTATTGGGAGAAGTACCCATAACAAACTCTAGGCAGCCACCTTTTACTATATCATCATGAGTAATAAACATACGAGTGTAGGATTTACCATTCAGTTTCACAGAACGAACATATCTATTCTTATCACTTACATTGGGAGCTTTTATTTCAAAGACATTGCCGTTAGGTAATGATAGTTTAATATAAGGTAGATATGGGGCACCAAGAACATACTCTTCGCTACCTGGACATACAGGATAGAACCCCATTGCCGTGAATATATACCATGCTGACATCTGTCCACAATCATCATTGCCACTAAGTCCCTTGATATGATTTTTATACATGCGATTCATCACCTCTCTTACCCAATACTGAGTTTTCCAAGGCTTTGAGGTCCACGCAAAAAGATAAGGTATATGATGACTCGGTTCGTTACCATGAACATACCCACCGATGAGACAATCAGAAGTTATATCTTCATTAGCCTCATAATATTTCTCGGGGAGATGCATATCAAACAATGTCTCTAACTTTCTTACGAACTCCTGCTCACCACCCATCTGTGTCATCAGTCCCATAATATCATGTGGAACATGAAAAGAGAAGTTCCATGAATTTCCTTCTATAAATCCCTCGCCATGTGTCTGCAGAACATCAAAGTTGGCTTTAAACTGCCCATCCTTATGTTTGGGGCGCGCGAAACCAATCTCTGCATCATAGATATTTCGGTAGTTCAAGGCTCTATGTCTATATTTCTCTGCAATATCATCCTTTCCAAGAAGAAGGGCAATGCGATATATAGTCCAATCGTCGTAGCAATACTCTAGAGTAGTAGACGCTGCTGTTGTACTAACATCAAACGGAACATAGCCACGCTTAACATACTCACCAAGACCATCAAGATATGGTACGTTGGAGGTTTCAAGCATTGCATCAAAAGCCTCCTCAACATCTATATCAGCACCTTTGGTGATGGCATCACTTAAGACAGACGTTGCATGGTATCCGCTCATGCACCAATTGTCGTTAGCCATATGGCTCCATATTGGCAACAATCCATGAACACTTTGTTGCTGATGCCTGACCATAGACATCACCATATCACGCGCTTCCTTGGGTTTCATTAACATCAAGAAAGGATGTTCGGCACGATATGTGTCCCACAAAGAAAATATAGTATAATTTACAAAATCATCGGCCTTATGGACATTACCATCAACACCCCTATAGCTTCCGTCAGCATCCATATATACAGAAGGATTTATCAACGTGTGATAGTATGATGTATAGAACATGGTCTTTTGGTCATCATTACCCTCAACCTCTATAGAAGAAAGATGGGAATTCCATAACGATGAGGCTTCACTGGCAATGGTTTCAAAAGTTTTCCCTGCAGCCTCACTTCTCAAATTCATCAATGCTCCCTCTGTACTTGTGGAAGACAAGGCTACTTTTACAACAAGTTCAGAATCTATCTTGTTATCAAAGTCAAAATAAGCGATCACCTTCCTGCCTGCCATTTCTGGGAAATTTCTGTTTACAGGAAATTTACGCCAAAAACCATTATAAGGAATCTTAAGCATGTCTCTGTAACCATAATTCATTATCGGTTTAGAGAATGACATAGCAAAATAAGTATAATTAGTTCGAGCCCATCCGTTGGTGATACGATAACCTGTAATTAAAGTATCATTTTCCACACGCAACTGTGCCCACAAAGTCTTACCATCATAATTGTATATACCATGATTCAAATCAAGGACAACGTGCCCTTCTCTATCATGTGGAAATGAATATTTATGTACACCGACACGTTGTGTCGCTGTAAGTTGAACCTTTACATTATAATCGTCAAGCATGACTTCATAATATCCTGGACAAGCTTTCTCTGTACTATGAGAGAAACGTGAACGATATCCGCTTTCAGGATTATCTTCCGTACCTGGGTTGAGCATTAACTCGCCTGTTGTTGGCATGAGTAATATGTCTCCAAGATCGGAATGTCCAGTGCCGTTAAAATGGGTATGACTAAAACCAACTATTGTAGTGTCGTCATACCTATATCCTGCACAATATTCGTAGGCACGCTTTTGATACTTACCATTAACATTATGAGGAATTGTATCCGTATCCGGACTCAATTGCACTATTCCAAAAGGAACACAAGCACCAGGAAATGTGTGCCCCATGCCATCAGTTCCGATGAAGGGATTCACATATTGTACCTGCGCAAATAAATCACATGCTATAAATACCAGTAAACCCAGAAATAAACCTCTCTTCATCTGCTTGGCAAATATTATTCCGTTTCTATGGATTCATTACTTCTTCCTCTTCTGTTACCTCTTCCACATCACTCTCTGCGTCAAGCCAAGCAGAAGCAATCTCTTGTGGAATCTCGAATTTTTCCTCCATACTATAAGGTAAACTTTGATCACCATATACTTTATTGAGGAACAAAGCCACTACAGGCAAGGCAGAAGCAGCTCCCTGACCATAATTCATAGAAGAGAAATGGACATCACGCTCGTCTCCTCCCACCCAAGCACCAAAAGAGAGACTGGGAGTATAGCCAACAAACCAACCATCAGAATTGTCGTTGGTAGTACCCGTTTTACCAGCCATAGGAGACTTGATGTTATACTTAAAACGCATTCTTGAACCTGTACCTCCATCCATAACACCACGCATCAGTTCTACCATCTTCCATGCAGCATCGCGACTGATGACATGACGAATTTGAGGAACAAATGTAGCAAGAACATTTCCATCAGAATCCTCTATCTTAGTAATAAAGCGAGGTGTGCGGCGCATACCTTCCTTAGCAAATCCTGTATATGCACTAACCATCTCCAGAACACTGATTTCGCATGCACCCAAGCATAATGACATCGCTGGTTCAATCTCCTGGTTAAGTACACCAAACTCGTGAATAAGACTTACCAACAATTCTGGACTCAACTGATTCATGAGCCATGCAGAAATCCAATTATTGGACTGAGCCAATCCCCATTTCAGTGTCACCTCCTCACCATACCTGTTTCTACTGGCATTTCTCGGAGTCCATTCCTTATCACCTACCTGGTAAGTTACTTCCACATTGGGTGCGAGATCATAAGGACTATAACCACTTTCCATGGCTAAAGCGTAAAGAAATGGTTTGATTGTTGAACCCACTTGTCTTCTGGCTTGACCTGCCATGTCATAGCGGAAATGAGAATAATCTATATCACCCACATATGCTTTGACATCACCAAATTCTGTATCCATACATACAAAACCTGAATGCAGAAACCCCTTGTAATATTTCAAAGAATCCAGAGGAGTCATCACTGTATCCACTTCGCCCTTTGAAGAATACACAGTCATCTCTATAGGTATATTGAACGACTCTTCTATCTGTTTGATGGGAACACCTGCCGCCTTCATAGTAACATATCTGGCACTCTGCCTCTTGGCACGTTCCAAATCATCTTTTACCCTATCTGCAGGCAATCCTTTGAAATATGGTCTGCGAGGATTATTCTTCTGTTCTTTATCAAAAGCAGGTTGAAGGTATCCAACAACATGCTCACGCATGCTCTGCTCGGCATAGCGTTGCATACGACTATCTATAGTACTATATATCTTCAGTCCATCGGTGTATAGATTGTAGTGACGTCCTTCTTTGTTTACATTCTTATTACACCAACCATAAACAGGATCATCTGCCCATGCTACAGAATCTTCGTAATAACTCTGCATTTGCCATGACTGATAGTCCTCCTTTTTAGGTTCTTTAGCCATTAACATACGGCGCAAACGCTCTCGCACGTACATTGCCATACCTGTTTTATGGTCTGACCTTCTAAAATTCAACTCAAGAGGAAGTTGCATTAGGCTGTCAGCATCCGCCTGATCGAGATATCCAGAACGAACCATCTGTCCAAGAACCGTATTTCTTCTGTTCTTTGTTCTATCTGGTCTACGAACAGGATTGAAATATGAAGGATTCTTACACATTCCCACTAGAGTAGCAGCCTCCTCTATTGACAATTCACTTGGTTCCTTACTGAAATATGTACGCGAAGCCGTCTTAATACCCACGGCATTATGCAGAAAATCAAAATAGTTGAGATACATGGTAAGTATCTCTTTCTTCGTATAGTGCTTTTCCAATCTTAAAGCTATCATCCACTCTATTGGCTTCTGAAAGAGACGTTCACGTGTGGTATTGGCACGCTCACTATAGAGTTGCTTTGCCAACTGCTGAGTTATGGTAGAACCACCGCCAGCACTTTTCTGACGCAACACACCTCTCTTGATGACTGCACGAAACAGAGCTTTAAAATCTATACCAGCATGTTCATAAAAGCGTTCATCTTCTGTGGCCACCAAGGCTTGTATCAATGATGGAGCTATGGAATCATAGTCAGTAAAAATACGATTATTACTGCCATAACTATAAGTTCCCATCAATTCACCATCGCTAGTGATTATCTGACTTGCAAACTTATCCACAGGGTTTGACATCTGTTCCATGTCAGGCATATAACCAATTTTGCCTTCGTTTATGGACCAAAATACCCAGCCTATGCCAGCAACCCCACTAATTAGCAGTATCCACAGCAAAATGAATATCGCTTTTCTCATATATACCTTATATAATATAAATTTGGTTAATTACAGGACTACTACGCTCGTCTGATTTAAACATTTTCTACGATGCAAACATCACCCAATTCAACATCCTTGTTGCAATAGCTACATCTAAGTGCATGAGCACCAGGAGTCACAAGTCTGAAGCGTGTCTGCATAGGCTCATTATTAGTGATGCACTTTGAATTTGGACAGCGCACTAAACCTACAAGTTCATCAGGCATCACTACAGGTCGTTTTTCTATTATTTCATAGTCCTTAATAACACACATTGTAATATTTGGAGCCACCACCGACAATTGGTCGAGTTCCTCATCAGTAAAATATTTATCTGCTATTTTGATAATACTCTTACTGCCCATTACGGCACTCTTAAGGTTGAAACCAATGGTTATTGCATTGGGCATATTCTCCAAATGCAACATACGAACTACATCAAATAGTCTTTCGCTGGGTATGTGATCCAACACGGTGCCGTTCTCTATGGCGGCGACCATCATTTCCTTCTTGTTCATATTGGGATATGGATTTTCGTAAAATAAAGAATGCGGTAGATGGTATTACATTATAGTATTATCATTGATGACATCCTCAAGACTGATACCGAGAACATCACAAATCAATGCCTGGCGTGCATACAGACCATTTTGAGCCTGTTGGAAATAATACGCATACTGTGTATCATCAATACTATATTCTATTTCATTGACACGTGGTAATGGATGTAGAATCTTCATATTGTCCTTGGCCTTACACAACATATCCTTCTTCAACAGGTAACGATCCTTTACTCGCTCATATTCGTCCAAATCGGCAAATCGTTCCTTTTGCACTCGGGTCATATAAAGGATGTCGGCGTCACTAATTGTATCGGCATCAAAATCCTGATGTTCGATATATTTTATACCATATTCATCGCAATAGCGTTTGTAGGTCAAAGGCATCGCAAGCTCGTCTGGAGCGATGAAATGAAAAGTGGGATTAAAATGACGCATGGCCATCAGAAGAGAATGCACGGTTCGACCATATTTAAGGTCGCCTACCATATATATGTTCAAATTGTCCAATGTGCCCTGAGTCTGGTATATGGTATAAAGGTCAAGCATTGTCTGAGAAGGATGCTGATTAGCACCGTCACCAGCGTTCACAACAGGAACAGGTGCTACCTCACTGGCATAGAGTGCAGCACCTTCCAGATAATGTCGCATAACAATGACATCAGCATAACTAGACACCATCATTATTGTATCCTTCAGTGTCTCACCTTTGGTTCCACTCGTAACCTTTGGATCTGCAAAACCAATCACTCGGGCTCCCAAACGATTAGCGGCTGTTTCAAAACTAAGACGGGTACGAGTTGATGGCTCAAAAAACAATGTTGCCACCACCCTACCAGCCAATATTCTGCGATTTGGGTGCTTTTCAAACTCCTGAGCCATCTTTATAAGATACTCGATTTTCTCTCTGGAATGACCAGCAAGGGTCACAAGACTTCTATTCTTCATGATTTTATTAGACCTAACATCATTTCTTGCCAAAGGTACGAAAATTAAACCTAAAAAGACATTGCTACATTAGAAGATTTTAATTTTAAACATTTATTTACACAAAAAACGTCTACTTAATTATCGTGTAAGAATAATTTTTCTTACTTTTGTGCTCCATGTTAGTAAAGCATGGTCGATAGCGTGACCATGCGCAAAATACGGATTATAACAATTATAACTAAAATACTATGGACAAGATTGTCTTTGACTTAATCAACGATGAACGTTCCCGCCAGATGCGTGGCATAGAACTCATCGCTAGCGAAAATTTCGTATCAGATCAGGTAATGCAGGCTATGGGCAGTGTTCTTACCAACAAATATGCCGAAGGCTATCCAGGCAAGCGCTATTATGGCGGTTGTCAGGTTGTGGATAAGGTAGAAGAACTTGCTATAGAGCGCATTTGCAAACTTTTTGATGCAGAATATGCCAATGTGCAACCCCACTCTGGCGCACAAGCCAATGCTGCGGTATTTTTGGCATGTCTTAATGTTGGCGACACATTTATGGGTCTCAATCTCGATCACGGTGGCCATCTCTCCCATGGTTCTGCCGTAAACACCTCTGGCATCAACTATAAGCCTGTAGGATACAATCTCAACAAAGAGACTGGTCGTGTAGACTATGACGAAATGGAACAACTGGCTCTTGAGCACAAACCCAAGCTCATCGTGGGTGGTGGTTCTGCCTATAGTCGTGAGTGGGACTATCGTCGTATGCGCGAAATTGCCGATAAGGTAGGAGCTCTGCTAATGATTGACATGGCACACCCTGCTGGTCTCATTGCTGCTGGTTTATTAGAAAATCCCGTCAAGTATGCACACATCGTCACTTCTACCACACACAAGACACTTCGTGGTCCTCGTGGTGGTATTATCCTAATGGGCAAAGATTTCCCCAATCCCTGGGGTAAGACCACTCCAAAGGGCGAAATAAAGATGATGTCTGCACTCTTGAACAGTGCTGTATTCCCTGGTACTCAAGGTGGTCCATTGGAACACGTCATCGCTGCCAAGGCTGTTGCATTTGGCGAAGCTCTCGAGCCCAAATTCAAGGAGTATGCCACACAGGTGAAAAAGAATGCTGCCGTATTGGCCGAAGAATTGCAAAAACGTGGTTTCTTCATCGTAAGCGGTGGTACCGACAATCACTCCATGCTTGTTGATCTCCGCACCAAGTACCCCGACCTTACTGGCAAGGTTGCCGAGAAAGCTCTCGTCGCTGCCGACATTACCGCAAACAAGAACATGGTTCCCTTCGATAGCCGTTCTGCCTTCCAGACCTCTGGCATCCGTCTTGGCACACCAGCAATTACCACACGTGGTGTCAAGGAAGATATGATGGCAATCATAGCCTCTCTCATAGAGCGTGTGCTCAATGACCCAGAAAACGAAGAGAACATCTCTGCTGTTCGTGCTGAAGTAAATGCCATGATGGCAGAATATCCTCTTTTCGCATGGTAAAAAAGGAAAGAGCATTATATCACACATAAATTTCGAGCGCCAATCTGTCAAAAATTTTCAAAACAGGTTGGCGCTATTATTTTCTTGCTTAACATTTTAAACATCATTAAATCAAAAATATAAACTGTTTTTTGGGTATATCGGCATTTCTATGTATCTTTGTAGAGCAATAACAATGCAAATTAAACATTCCAAATATGAGTTACGGATTATTAAAAGGAAAGCGTGGTATTATTTTCGGAGCGCTTAACGACCAGTCCATTGCATGGAAGGTTGCAGTCAAGGCTGCTGAAGAAGGAGCTTCAATAACACTATCAAACACCGCCATTGCAATACGCATGGGGCAAACCAACGAACTGGCACAACAATTAGGTTGCGAAGTCATTCCTGCCGATGCCACCAACTACGAGGACCTTTATGAAGTATTCCGTCGCTCACAGGAAGTGCTTGGGGGCAAAATAGACTTTGTTTTGCATTCCATAGGCATGTCGCCCAATGTACGCAAGGGACGCACATATGACGCCCTTGACTACAACATGTACAACAAGACGTTGGACATCAGTGCCTTATCATTTCACAAAATGCTTCAAGCGGCTAAGTCGCAAGATGCTATAGCAGAATATGGTTCTATAATTGCACTAAGTTATATGGCTGCACAACGTACTATGTTCGGTTATAACGATATGGCTGATGCCAAGGCATTGCTCGAATCCATCGCACGTAGTTTTGGCTATATATATGGTCGCGAACGCAATGTGCGCATCAACACTATATCGCAATCACCAACAATGACCACTGCAGGTAGTGGCATCAAGGGTATGGATAGACTATTTGATTTTGCCAACAGAATGTCTCCTTTGGGAAATGCCAGCGCCGAAGAATGTGCCGATTACTGCATAGTCATGTTCTCAGACCTCACCCGTAAGGTAACAATGCAAAACCTTTTCCACGATGGTGGTTTCTCCAGCATGGGTATGAGCCTGCGCGCCATGTCCACTTATGAGAAAGGATTGGAAGAGTATATGAATGAAGACGGCAATATAATCTACGGATAAAACTGCACCATACATATTGGGCATGCCTCATCACAATTGTGATTTAAATAAAACGCTACGAAAGTTTTAAACAACAATACATCAATGAAAGAAACTTCCCACAAAGTTCCGCCACGCAAGACCGAGGACCATGGAGGCATTATGCTTATGCTGTTGATATTCATTTTGGCCGGAGCATTCTCTGCTATTGCCAAAGAAATGGGGTGCGTGGACAATGTGGTGAATATGACATTGTCTATACTGCCTGGCAACTTCATCTTGGTGGGTATGTTCATAGCTGCTTGTGTAGTTTCCTTAAGCATAGGAACCAGTTGTGGCACCATCGCAGCACTCACCCCTATAGCAGTAGGCATCGCCACGAGCACATCTGCCAGTCTGCCTATGGTCACTGCTGTGGTTGTCGGAGGCAGTCTATTTGGAGACAATCTTTCCTTCATCTCCGATACCACTATCATGGCCACCAAAACCCAAGGATGTGCCATGTCGGATAAATTCAAGGCTAACATTATCATAGCCCTTCCTGCAGCTATACTCACCTTAATAACTTACTTGTTTCTCGGACTTGGAATAGAATCGCAAACAAATCCAGAAATAGGCAATCTGCTAAACATCACACCTTATTTAATAGTCTTTATTCTTGCCCTGGCTGGCATGAATGTCATATGGGTACTGATAATGGGCATACTTTCCGCATCGTTAATTGGTATTTATGAAGGCACCCTTACCATTGATACCATTTGGTCTTCTGCTCAAGATGGTGTTTTAGGGATGCACGACCTCATTATCGTCACTATTATTGCAGCGGTTATCATAGACCAACTGCGCAAGCGCGGAGCTATTGACTGGCTGATAATGAACATGGGACGCCTCATTTCATCTCGCCGTGGTGCAGAACTCAGCATAGCTGGTGCCGTAGTTGCTGTGGACATGCTTACAGCCAACAACACTATTGCCATTCTGGCTGTGGGGCCAGTAGCACGAAGCATTGCCTTTAGATATGGCATCGAAGCCAAACGTTCTGCATCTATTCTAGATACAATGTCGTGCTTTGCTCAAGGTATCATTCCATGGGGAGCACAATTGCTGATAGCAGCTGGACTGGCTGCCATAAACCCTTTAGAAATCATCCCATACCTTTTCTATCCATTCATTTTGGGATTCATAACATTAGTAAATATAATCCTTTACAAGAAGGAGATTAGACTACCTTTTCGCAAAGCACAACAATAAGACCGAATAACACACGACAAGAAACATGGACATAATAAAAAAATACTTTAATAATCTATCCGATCAACAACTCCAGCACTTTGCTGCACTGGATTCCTTGTATCGTGAATGGAATGCCAAAATCAATGTCATCTCGCGCAAGGATATCGACAATCTTTACGAGCATCACATATTACACTCATTGGGAATTGCCCAATTGATAAGTTTCAAACCTGGTTCACGTGTCATGGACTTAGGCACAGGAGGCGGATTCCCAGGTATCCCTTTGGCGATAATGTTTCCCGAAGTGAAGTTTCATCTTGTGGATAGTATTGGAAAGAAAATACGCGTATGCAACGAGGTGATAGCAGCCCTTGGACTAACCAATGTTACCACAGAGTGGGCACGTGCCGAAAATGTGAAGGAAAAGTACGACTTTGTCGTGTCACGAGCCGTAATGCCATTGGCAGATTTGGTGAAACTTGTCCGAAAGAATATAGACAAAGATTCAAAGAATGCCATGCCCAACGGTCTTATATGCCTCAAGGGAGGAGAATTGGCACACGAGGTAATGCCTATGAAGTCGCACACCCTCATAACCGACCTCAGTGACTATTTTGACGAAGAATTCTTTGAAACAAAAAAAGTTGTATATGTTTCGTTATAAACGCTTTGTAGTAAACCCCATTGAGGAGAATTGTTATATTATATGGGACGACATCAGTCGTGAAGGAGCTATCATAGACTGCGGGACATGGTCCAAGGGCGAAAACAACAGTATCGCAACTTTTATCAGAGACAACAATATCTCGCTAAAGTATGCCCTACAGACTCATATGCATTTCGACCACTGCCTCGGACTGGGTTTCTTATCACAAGAATATGATATCACGCCCATGTGTCACAAGGATGACCTTTCTGTATACAATAGCGCCCCAGAGATGGTCATGAAATGGTTCAGAATAGACATCAGCGACTCATTACCCGAAGTAAATGCCACTCTTACAGAAACCACCATGTTGAAACTAGGAGAAGTGGCTATACAGATACTACACACACCTGGCCACACACCTGGCGGTCTATGCTACTACATCCCCCAAGCTCGCATTGTACTCACTGGAGACACATTGTTCAACATGAGTATAGGAAGAACCGACCTACCCGGAGGAAACTACGAGCAAGAACTATCCAGCATAAGAGAAAAACTTTTCACACTCTCCCCCGACACAAAGATTCTGCCTGGCCATGGCCCAGAGAGTTTTATAGGACAAGAAGTGGATTCCAACCCATATCTGCAACAATAACTTCCTACCAAACACGTTTTTTGCAAGGCACGTCCAACAATATCACTTCAAAATCTTTGCATTATAGAAAAGATTGTATAACTTTGTGACGAAAGAAAATAAAATTTAACTTTAAATAGTATACAAAAAATGAAAATCCTTCTCACTGGTGGTGCTGGTTTCATTGGTAGCCACACCTTGATTGAACTCACCGAGGCTGGTCATGAGGCTGTTGTTGTCGACAATCTTGACAACTCTTCTCCCATTTCTTTGAAGCGTGTTGCCAAGATTATTGGTAAGGAAGTTCCATTCTACAAGGTGGACATCCGTGACCGCGAAGGCTTGCAGAAAGTTTTTGACGAGCACAAATTCGATGCATGTATCCACTTTGCAGGTTTGAAAGCTGTTGGCGAAAGTTGTGCTAAGCCTTTGGAGTACTACGAAAACAATATGAACGGTACTTTCGTTCTTGTTGATGTTATGCGCAAGAATGGTTGCAAGAACATGATTTTCTCTTCTAGTGCTACTGTATATGGCGATCCCGCAATGATTCCCATCACAGAAGAGTGCCCCAAAGGACATTGCACCAATCCCTATGGTCAGACAAAGTCTATGCTTGAAGAGGTTTTGATGGACGTACAGAAGGCAGACAACGAATGGAATATTGTATTGCTCCGCTACTTCAACCCCATTGGCGCACACAAGAGCGGTACTATCGGCGAGAACCCCAATGGTATCCCCAACAACTTGATGCCATACATCACACAGACTGCCGTTGGCAAACGTCCAGAGCTTGGTGTATTCGGTAGCGACTACGACACACACGATGGTACTGGTGTTCGCGACTACATTCATGTTGTTGACCTTGCACGTGCACACGTAGCAGCTCTCAAGGCTATTGTTGCAAAGAAAGGCATTGCTATTTACAATGTAGGTACTGGTCATGGTTACTCTGTTCTTGATGTTGTCAAGGCATTTGAAAAAGCCAATGGTGTGCCTGTACCATATTCTCTCAAGCCACGTCGTCCAGGCGATATCGCCACATGCTACTGTAATCCTGCAAAAGCAGAAGCAGAACTCGGTTGGAAGGCAGAATTCGGCATTGAGGAAATGTGTCGCGACAGTTGGAACTGGCAAAAGAACAATCCTAACGGATTTGAAGAGTAAAGCAATTTAGCGACAAAACAACAAATAAGATAACTTATTTTTGTCATAAAATTCTTCACGGGAAAGAGCACAAAATGCTTTCCCGTGATTTTTTTGTTACAATCTAAGAGAGATTTGGTTGTAAGCAGATAAAGAATGTCCCGAGAACTCCAAAAACATGACAAAACATCTCTTGAGAATCGCATGTTTACGACCATTATCTTGTTCGAACATCAATATCCACTTCTCAGAAGCAACATCAAACAAAGAAATAGAAGTCAATGTACTTACTTTCCCATAACACCGCGGTTACTTGCTCAAGTCAGTATACTTACTTGGCAAAGTAAGTACTACTTCTCCACAAAGACGATATATCAGTTTAATGTGCTATTTTCAATTTTCTTAAAGAAAAATAGTCCCAAAATATAGTAATTTTTTAGACAATTTGTAAAAAAACGGCATACTGAAGCATGCTTATTGAATGAATTCTGCATATCAAGCGATAAGAAGACAGCACAGAATAACTACAACAGATACAAAATTCTTTGGCAAAATATCCTGACACATTTACCACAGCTATAAGCGTGGTATAGGCAAAAAAGAGAGGATGTACCCTAATAGGCACATCCTCAATTATTGAATGTATATTCTGACTTATATGATTTCAAGAGATGAAATCATTTTTAGTCATAGATATTTACTTAGCCAACTGCTTGGCTATTGCCTTCTCTGCCTTAACAACAGCAGCATTGTACTTCTTCAAAGCAGACTTGGGGTTCTTAGCAGTCTTTGTAGCATCATACAATGCCCAAAGATTAAAGTCAGCAGTTGCTTTCTTCTGAGCTGCAGTATATGCCTCTGCTGCAGCTTCGGTCTTAGCTTCTTCCTCAGCAGGAGCATAAGCATGCTTGTAACCCTTTACCATATTCCAGTAACCACGAGTGAAATCAGGGAATGTAACAGCAGCACAATTGTTGTCCATTGAGATAGCACCCAACTCAGCGAGTGAACACCACTCAGCCATGTCGTATACGTCCATATCCAAAGGAAGACCATTCTGGAGACAGTAAACCAAACGAGCATCCATGATATAGTCCATACCACCGTGACCCATCTCACGACCCTTCTCACCATACTTGGTAAGGATGGGATGATAGTACTTCTTCTCGAGGGCAGCCTTCTGAGCGGCATTCATAAAGCCATGAGCGTTCAAGTTGTCCATCTGAGGAGCACCAGTACCCTTGAGAGCATCGCCGGAGAGAGCATACTCTGGAGTGGGATACTTTGTAGCATAACCCTTGGTACCGGTGAGCTTAAACAAACGGTTGTAGGGCTGGGGAGTCATTACATTGTGCTGAATCTCAACAACCTTACCCTTGGCTGTACGCATCAAAGTAGTAGTGTGGTCACCATTACGGAAGTCCTTGCACTCCTTGCCGGTCTTCTTTTCTACGAAATCCTTACCGAAGAAGCTCTCGGTATCCATAGCAACGAGAGTGGTGAAGCGGTCGCCACGGTGAATGTCCATGCACTGAGCAACGGGACCAAGGCCGTGAGTAGCATAAACGTCACCACGGTTCTCCTGGTTGTACTTCAGACGCCAGTGGAGGTTGTCCTTGTCGTTGTCAGCAGGATCCTGCCAGTACGACCCCCAGAAACCATCCAAAGCGTGGATGTAAGCACCCTCTGCACGGATAATCTCACCGAAGATACCATCCTGAGCCATAGCCAGAGCGTTCATCTCATAGTAGTCATAGCAGCAGTTCTCCAGGATGAAGCAGTGCAAACGAGTCTTCTCAGAAAGATCAATCAAGCTCCAACACTGTTCCAAATTCATTGCAGAAGGAACCTCAATAGCTGTGTGCTTACCATTCTCCATAGCAAACTTAGCCACGGGATAGTGGTGGTTCCAGTCGGTAGCGATGTAAACGAGGTCAATGTCGTCACGCTTGCAAAGTTCCTCATAACCCTTCTCGCCAGAATAAATGTCTGCAGGCTTCAAACCAGCCTTACGAAGGAAATCCTGACACTTTTCTGCGCGCTCTGCCTCATAGTCGCAAAGAGCAACAATTTCTACACCAGGGATGTGACAGAAACGCATTACCGCCCAAGGACCACGCATACCAAGACCAACGAAGGCCACACGTACAGTCTCCATCTTGGGTGCAGTAAGGCCAATTACATGCTCCTGACCAGCGGGACGCTGAGGAGATTCAACTACGATAGTACCCTTATCCCAATGCCATTTGGTGCTGGGAGAAAGGGACTGAGCACCAGCTGCAACAGAGAGAGCAGCAAGAGCAACAACAAGAAGATTCTTCAGTTTCATTCTCTTTCTTTGTAATTAGGTTAATAAATACTTATTGTTTGTTAAAAATTCTCGTTGGCAAAGTTAGCAAATTTATCGTTAACCGCCAAAGAATATTTTGATATTATATAAAAAAGGTGTAACTTTGTCCACGGATATGAATAAGGAAACACTTAAGCCCCTACTGGGGATGAACATACACGAACTAAAGGAGGTTACCGACAATCTAAGATTACCTTCGTTTACTGCCAAACAGATGTTCGGATGGATATATCAAAAGCACGCAACAGCCATTGCTGACATGACAAATATTGCGAAGAAGGCTCGCAGTGCTATGGAGGAATTGTATACCATTGGCCTGATGCCACCCGTTGAAACAAAGCGCAGCGTGGACGGGACGGTAAAATACCTCTTCCCCACCCTATCGGGTCACACCGTGGAAAGTGTTTTCATCCCAGACAAGGAACGTGGCACACTATGCGTTAGCTGTCAGGTAGGATGCAGAATGGGATGCAAGTTTTGTATGACCGGACGTCAAGGATTTCAAGGTAACCTAACAGCAACAGATATTCTAAACCAGATATACGCCTTGCCAGAAAGAGACAAACTGACAAACATCGTGTTCATGGGGCAAGGCGAACCGTTTGACAATATAGACACCATACTGAAGGTAACCGAACTGCTGATGCATCCAGATGGTTGGGCATGGAGCCCCAAACGTATCACGGTGAGTACGGTAGGAGTGAAGAAAGGCATGCTGAGATTCCTTGATGAAAGTCCATGCCATTTGGCTGTATCACTACACAATCCGTTCGCCAACGAGCGCAAGGAGATGATGCCTGCCGAGAATGCTTTCTCTCTTGAAGAGTTCATTCCTTTACTTGCACAGCGTGACTGGACACACCAACGTCGTTTGTCTTTCGAGTACATCGTGTTTGGAGGATTGAACGACACGACACGCCATGTAAAGGAACTTATCCGTCTACTCTCTCCCATAGAATGCAGAATGAATTTGATACGCTTCCACGAGATACCAGACACGCCATTCAAGGGTGCTTCAGAAGGAACTATGACGTGGATGAGAGACTATTTGACTCAACACGGAGTGACAACAACAATAAGAGCCTCTCGCGGACAAGATATTTGGGCAGCTTGTGGGCTATTGAATACGAAAAGAGCGGTGAATAGTGAGCAATGAGTAGCAAACAGTGAACGGTGAACAGTTAGAGGAGATTGATTCCTAAAAAAGACCTTGGTTCACTGAGCGATAAATATGAAGTTAAATTATTAAGAACACAACGATGAAAAAAATAATATATTACTTGTTGCCTTTGCTGGCAATGATAATCAGCAGTTGCGAGAATTCACCCTTTATGCCCAAAGCGAGCGGAAGACCTTATGAGGTTCTTGTGGTGATGGATTCTGTAGAGTGGAAAGCACCTCACGGTCGTGCCCTCTTTGATGTATTGGATACAGACGTACCCATGTTGCCTCAAAGCGAGCGTTCGTTCCGCATTTCGCAAATCGAGAAGAAATATTTCGACAGAATTCTCAATATATTCAGAAATATCATCATAGTGAACATCGACAAAACTCAGTTCACTCGTACAAGGATGAAGTATGCACGCGACAAATATGCAACAGGACAGATTGTACTAACAATAAACTCACCCTCCAAGGAGGATTTCCGACAGTTTTGCATAGACCACAGACAGGACATCGTAGATTTTTTCACCAAAATGGAGATGAATCGATTGGTGAAGGAATTGATGGTAGAGAATTCGAAAATTACACACGAATTGGCAAAAGAGATTTTCTCTTGTGAAGCATATGTACCCAAAGAATTGGCATCATACAAGAAAGGAGAGAATTTCCTTTGGACTTCCAACAATACAGCTGGTGGAATGATGAGTATAGTGATGTACTCCTTCCCTTATGAGGGTCCCCAAATATTCAACAAGCAATATTTGACAGAAAAACGCGACTCTGTAATGAAGGTTAACATCCCTGGTGCCAAAGACAACATGTTTATGAAAACTGACACCTTGTGCACTGTAGTAAAGCCAATTGTTGTGCATGGAAAATACGCCATGGAAATGCGCGGATTGTGGTACATGGAGAACGATTGTATGGGTGGTCCGTACGTTAGCCATCATCGTGTAGATACCGAAAACAACCGCGTGGTGGTAATTGAGGGTTTTGTATACGCACCCGAAAAGATGAAGCGTGGTTTCATCCGCAGACTAGAAGGTTCGCTCTACACCCTAAAGTTGCCCGAGGAGCAGTTCGTTGCAGAGATAATACCTGGAGTGGAAGAGGAAGAAATAAAAACGGTGAGCGATGAGCAGTGATAATATATAACTACTATACTAGGAACAACATATGGATGCATTGAAAATTGGCATAGTGTATTACGACCAAAAAGGACAAGAGATAATAACTGACGCTTTTGAAGATATCCTATTGGACGAAATATGCACAAAGACAATATATGAGCAACAAGGAGAAGAAGGCATAGACGAGGCTCTTAACAAATGGGAAGAAGGCGAAACAGATGCCATTCTTGTTGTACCAGCAGAAGGAGAAGAGAAACTTAACCCTGCAAGCATTAATGGACTAAATATGATTGTATGGGGCGATTTGCGCATGGCATTTGCAGATGAAGAGGAGGACTTTGAACAGCAATTGGAAATGTTGCGTCTTGCTATGGCAAGAGAGTTCGACGTAGATCATGCACGCATAGTGACACAACTGGATGCTGAGAACTATAGGTTATACGATGTGATATTGACAAAGGATAGCGAACAAGGACTAAAGGACTTTTTAGCACTGACCAATGGACACGGTGTTGCATATACCACTGGCAGAGAATTGGTGTGTACCAGTCCGTTCTCGCCAGAATCGTTTAGAGAAAGTATATATTTAGCAAAGGATATCATCTGGAACAGAAATCGTTACGATGAAGCACATCACAACCCTTTGCCAAAGTTATTCATAGAAAAAAGAGAGGACAAAAAGAATAGATAGCGTATGAGTCTGATAGACAACGTCAAAGCAACTCTGAAAAGTAAGGATACAGAGGGAGCATTTGAACTATACGTAACAAGAACTCCTGGTTATCTCTGGGCATGCCTTTTCAAATGGATGGGAGTGCACCCTGTGGTGGTGACTTTGATTAGCATTGTCATTGGTGGTGCCAGCGGATGGTTCTTCTATAGTACTGACCTGACAACAAACCTCGTTGGCATGTTATTGCTTATATGGGCCAATTGGTATGACTGTGCCGATGGTCAATTGGCACGTATGACCAATAAAAGGACCCTTATCGGAAGAATTCTGGATGGGTTCTGCGGAGATGTATGGTTCTTCTCAATATATTTTTTCCTTTGTCTAAGAATGCAAAACCAGAACATCCCTTTTACCGACACCCAATGGGGAATATGGATATGGATTATGGCAGCATGGGCAGGATTTAGATGCCATGGCAGACAATGTGCCATTGGCGACTATTACAGAAACATACATATGTTCTTTCTGTTGGGAAGCGACAAAGCTGAGCTAGATTCATCCGTCAAAATCAAAAAAGAGATGAAGGCATTGAGGTGGAATAGCAAGGAGTGGTTTCACAAACTATATTTATACTTCTATGCCCGCTACACTGGATCGCAAGAGGCTCAGGTGACAGAATTCCACAAGATGATGGCACGTCTGCAAGAAAGATATGGTGACAATATTCCACAAGAAGTGCGAGAAGACTTCTGTAAAGGGAGCAAGCCACTGATGCCATGGACCAATATCATAAACTTCGACACACGCGTAGCAGTACTATTCTTGAGTATTGGATTCAACCTTCCTTGGATATATTTACTGTTTGAAATAACAGTCTTGGAAGTTGTTAGATATTATGTTACAACAAGACATGAAAAGTTATGCCGAAGCATTCTTATGAACGCTAAGAGTTGAGCTACTTACGTATCACATTTAATAAAAGGCATAAGTTGTATACACACATATCTCTTCTGTAGAGATTGTATGAGGGAGAAATCTTAGATACATGAATAAAAGTATAGCGTTAATATTGGCTGGTGGAATTGGTAGTAGAATGAAACTATCTATTCCAAAACAGTTTGCTGTTGTAGATGGTCTTACCATACTACAACACACAATGCTGGCCTTCCAGAAACACCAACTAATAAGCGCCATATATGTTGTAACATCACCTGAATGGCATGAAAGCATAAGTCAACAGGCAAGAGAAGCTGGAATAACAAAATTCACATCATGCATCAAAGGTGGAGAAAATAGTTTTCTCTCTGCCAAAAATGGAATATTGGCATTACACGAGATGGAAAAGGATAACACCGTTGTACTTATACACGATGCTGTACGTCCATTGGTATCCCAAGACATCATAAGCAGAAACATTGCGGTATGCCTATCAAGAGGGAATGCTATAACAGCATTGCCAAGCCAGGAGAGTTATATGGTAATGGACTCACCTTCCAATGACAACGCCTTAACATCATCGTCCTATATCATTCGAGAGAAATTGTTAAGAGCACAGACACCACATACTTTCCTACTCAAAGAATTGTCTGCAATGATGCATGAGGCAAACGAGAAAGGCATTTCGTATTCTCAGTCCATATTCACCCTTGCAAACGAATTGGGACATGTGCCACTGCACGTTGCCGAAGGAGATGTTCTAAACTTCAAACTAACACTACCCTCTGATTTCACCATCTTCCGTGCCATACTTCATGAACAGGAACGATAATATACATGTTGGCATAGCAAAAACTTATGGAACTGAAAGATATAAAGGTTAGATATAATATCGTCGGTCGTGACGAAAAACTGAACAGGGCGCTAGAAACTGCCATAAAAGTGGCAAGAACAGACTTGAGCGTACTGATACAGGGTGAAAGCGGTGTGGGCAAGGAGGTTATTCCGCGCATCATACACGACAACAGCCTACGAAAGAATAAAAGATACATCGCTATAAACTGTGGCAGCATACCAGAAGGTACTATAGACTCGGAACTATTCGGACACGAAAAGGGTTCGTATACTGGTGCCATTGCAGAGCGCGAGGGTTACTTTGGAGCTGCTGATGGCGGAACATTGTTTCTCGACGAAGTTGGCGAACTACCGATGACCACACAGGCACGCCTACTGAGAGTGTTGGAAACTGGAGAGTACATTAGAGTAGGTAGCGACACACCACGCAAAACAAATGTACGCATAGTAGCTGCCACAAATGTAGACATACCCAAAGCCATACGCGAAGGACGCTTTCGTCAGGATCTTTACTACAGACTATGCACTATCAACATACAGATGCCTCCCCTCAGAGAGCGTGGCATAGACTGTGTGTTGCTGTTCAAAATGTTTGCCATGCTTACAGCAAGCAAATACCATATCCCAGAGCCTATACGCCTAAGTGTTGAAGGAGAACAGGCACTGATGGGATACAAATGGCCTGGCAACATACGTGAGCTAAAGAATGTCGTAGAACAAATGAGCATTCTAGAGAGAGGGGTACAGATAACTCCTGATATACTATATAAATATGGTATTATTGCAGGAAAGGGAGCAAGATATGATGTTGTTGTTACGGACCACTCCAGCGAAGGTTCCAGAAGCGATATGGAAAAACAGATCTCCTTCCTGCTTAGTGCTGTTATAAACCTGCGCAAGGAAGTTGACGAATTGAAACTCTACATACACGGAGAGCATGGGCATAGTACTACTGTTGTTTCACCTCCCATGCTTGAAGGACCTGCTGTTATACATAACACATATGGAGATAAAGAGTCAGGAACAGGAATGATATCTACAGGAACGACTCCTGTAATACACGTTACTACCCCACTCCATTCAAACACTCACCAACATATAGATGACATAGTAGAAGTTGAGGAAGAAGAATCTCTCAATCTTGCCGAAATAGAGAAAAAATACATTATCAAGGCTTTAGAAAAACATCGTCACAATAGAAAGAAAGCTGCAGACGAACTTAAGATAAGCGAACGTACATTATACCGAAAAATACAAGAATACAATCTTGACATTTAATACATCTATGAGAAGTAAAAAATATATTCATGAACTTGTAAGCATACTCATGTGCCTTTCATGTATTGCAATATACACTTCTTGTAGCATCAGTTACAAGTTCAATGGTGCAAGCATAAACTACGCCAAGACCAAAACTATACAGATTGGTGATTTCCCCATACGAAGTGTATATGTATGGGCTCCCATGCAATCTATCTTTCAAAATAAACTTACAGATATCTATGCCACACAAACAAGACTTAAGCAAGTAAAGAGAAATGGTGACCTTATTGTGGAAGGAGAGATTGTAGGATTTGACCAATTCAACAAAGGTGTTTCAAACAGCGGTTATTCTAATCAGGTCCAATTGAAGATGACTGTGAATGTGAGGTATACCAACAACAACAATCATTCGGAAGACTTTGAACAGAAGTTTACTGCTACAACAACATACGATGCCACACAGCAACTTGTTAACGTACAGGAAGAACTTGTAACAGAAATGTGTAAAGATATTACCGAACAAATATTCAACGCTACGGTGGCGAATTGGTAGGGAGTCCAAGCGATTAACGATAGCGGTGAGAGATTGAAGATGAAAGATTAGTGATTGGCAAAAAGCCTAGCGCAAATATCAACCAATATGGGAAAACAAGTAATAGATTACATTAGACAACCAGAAAGTTTGGACAGCCAGTCGTTGGAGCATCTAAAGGTTGTGGTTGAGAAATACCCCTACTATCATGCTGCACGAATATTGCTGCTTCGAAGTCTATATCAGATGCACGACCCTGCATTTGATGAACAGTTGCGCAAGGCTGCAATCTATGTACCCTCTAGGCATACATTGTTCCAAATGTTCCAATCCAGCACATTGATGCCAGAATCTCCTACCAAAAGAGTTGCCAAGGCAGAAAATGCAGACAATAGCGATAAACGTACAGAAACACTCATAAACAGTTTCCTTGACACCATTCCCCAACAACGTCAAACACCACGCATTGTCGACGCTACAGTTGACTACATGGCATACTTGCTGCAGATGGAAACACCTTCATCTAACGCACCAACACCACAGATGGCTGGTCAAAGTTACATTGACGACTTCCTTATAAAAAATGAAGGTAGATTTGACCTTGAAGATTTACCCGAAGAAGAGACTCCCCGCAATATACATGACCCCAAAAATGATATTGGAAATGGGGTACTTACTGAAGCTATGGCACGTATATACATAAAACAAGGCAAATATGACAAGGCAATAGAAATTATTCGACGTATTTCCTTGAAATATCCGAAAAAAAATCGTTACTTTGCAGACCAAATACGTTTTCTTGAGAAATTAATCATAAATCAACAATCGTAATATGTACACAATTTTACTAACTTTAATCATCCTGGCAAGCGTGCTTATGTGCCTTGTTGTTCTCATCCAGGAAAGCAAGGGTGGCGGTTTGGCAGCAGATTATGCTAGCGGCAACACTCTTTTGGGAGCTCCCAAGACAACAAACATCATCCAGAAGGTTACCATCATTCTGGCAGGTTCAATGATTATTTTGAGTATTGCCAGTGCAGCTTTCCTTCCTAGCACTAACGCTAACACAAGCGTATTGGATATGGAAGATCCTGCAGCGGTAGTAGCACCCACCATGCCTTCTGCTCCTGCAACAGAAACAGCAGATCCTACTCCTATTCCTGCTGAATAAAAATTCATTCTCACAGAACAAGATAAGAATGATTATCGTTGCAGATAGCGGATCTACAAAAACAGAGTGGATTACAGAAAGACTATCTGTTACTACAAAGGGCATTAACCCTGTGCGTGATTCTTACGAAGAGATTCTAAGTATCATAAACACAGAGTTAATGCCTTTGCTTTTTTCTGAATCTCAACAGAATGCAGATGAAGTAACAGAAATCCACTTCTATGGAGCAGGATGTATAGAACCATTCCTTCAAAGTGTTCGTAGAGCTATAGAAAATACTTTTACCAAAGCAAAAGTATATGTTTATAGCGACCTTCTGGGAGCTGTACGTGCCTTGTGCGGCAGGGAGGAAGGTATTGCATGTATCCTTGGAACTGGAAGCAACTCATGCCTTTGTAAAGACGGACAAATAATTCAAAATATTTCTCCACTGGGCTATATCCTTGGCGATGAAGGCAGTGGAGCCGTCTTAGGTAGGAAGATGTTGGCAGAAATGCTTAAAGGCGAGTTAAAAGAATTATGGAGTTCGTTCTCCGAAGAGTATCAACTTGAAGTTGCAGATGTAATCAATAAAGTATACAGACAACCACAAGCCAATCGATTCCTTGCCTCTATTGTTCCTTTTATAAAAAAGAACCTTCATCATATCACTGTAAAGAATTTGGTAGTATCAGAATTCACCCAATTCCTAAAAAGAAACGTAATACCATACAACAGATTAGATCTACCTGTGAACTTTGTTGGTGGAGTAGCAAATAATTTTAAAGAAGAAATTGCCAATGCCTGCAAGGAGAATGGACTTAAATTGGGTAGAATCATAAACCGTCCTGCAGAAGAGATACTACGTTTCCATTTATGTGTTATTTAACATGTTTAAATATTTGGGATGTAATGAAAATTTCACTACCTTTGCATCAGTTATCCTGAAAACAATCTTTTTACCTTAAACAAACTAATACCTAAAGAATGGTATAGGGGCGCTGGGAAGCGTCCCTGTATTTTTATATATACTCAGGTTTGAACATAAAATAAGCGGCGACTATCGTTAGAGGTTGAAACGAATAGTCGCCGCTTGGTGTATTAGTTATTTGTTTTGAGGTTTAGAAATTATATCTTGCACCTAAGCTGAAGTTGATTTTAACACCATTGAGGAACTTGTGATGGTTCTCTGGCATGTAACCACGATTGAAGTGATACTGTCCCATTACCTCAGCTGTTGCATCCCATTGGTTGGTGATAGCGAGTGTCATCAAAGCACTTGTTGACAAGCCAAACGATACCTTACCGCAATATTTTCTACCCAAATACTCCATATCGCTGCCTCTCTCCACTTCATTGGAAACCAAAGAATGACCTTCAGCAACCAAAGTAGACAAAGAAGGACCAAATGACCAATAAGCATTGAACTTGCTACGCTTGTCATAGCCTGTCCACCAATTAGAAACATTTAGCATATACTGAAGACGGATATCAAACTGCTGATAATTACTCTTCATTGAACCAGTATACTTTACCCTTCTATCATTAACCAGCACGGAATATGCCTGATTAGGACGGAAACGTGAATGTATATCATATGCCAACTGAGCACGGAAACCATGCAGACGAGTTAGATCATAACCAGAAGTGAAGGTAAATGAAGGATTCAGTCCTAAACCGCCATTTGAGAGTTTGATGGTCTGATTCATCTTGCTGCCACCAAAACTACCAGCTACCCACCATCCACGATGAGACATCTTGCTAGGGTCAACCTCTCTTCTGCTCTCCTTAGACTCACCACCAGGACGAGACACACGAGCACCTACATTAAGAGAGAACATATTATCAGAGAATCTCTTTCTGAATCCCATAACCTCGATGATAGAACTGTGACTCTGGGTCTCGATACGTGGTTCAACAAACAACTGTGTGTTGTTTGACACTCTATACAGACCTGTTACAGCAGCAGTAAAACCAGTATAGCCACCACGCTGAGCACCATTTACCTTGGCAAAACCACCAAAGGCAAAACCAAGAGACATATTCATGTCATACTTGGGAGCTTCATCCAAATTCTTTCTGAATGAAAGAAGATTTAGGGGATTAAGAAGTAACTCCACACGTCCACCAATCTTCATCTGCTCAGAGAAACGTGAATATGCAGTTCTTGTTGTCTCACCAGCAGCATTAACTACTGCGGCATAATCTCCCTTCTTCCAATAGCCCTGACTACCACCTACTGCTGCTCTAATACCAACCACATTGGTAAACCAGCGTCCCAAAGAGAGTTGCATACTGCTACCACCACCTCTAGCGCCAGTACCAGCAGGGAATGCCCACCCATAAGAAGCCTCAAGCATCCATCCTCTATTCCAAGATTTCAAACCAGAATTTGAGAAGAATTCTTTAACAGCATCTTCCTCCAAATGATATCTTGCACCGAGAGCAAAAGAATACTTAAGTGTATTCACACGCCCCTTGTTACCAGGATTGGTAGATGCTAGCAAGTTCAATTGTCCCAAAGCCTCGGCTGTAAGATCAACCTTGTTGGAAACCTTATATGATGTCATGAACGAAGCATGCAATGTGGGAGAAACTTTACCACTTCTATCGTTTGGCAATCTATACTCCTCAGCAACCTTAAGATTGTTGCTCTGTCCGTCTACCCAATCATTGTTCTGAGCCAACATGAACGACATACCAGGACCAGCAGTCATCCAAAAGTTAAACTTTCTGTTTTGATCATACCCTTGGAAGAAGTTATTTATGTTGAGCATGTATGCAAAACGCAAGTCCATGATATTATAGTTGCGATTCCACAAACCATTACCCTTGATATACTTATTATCAGTTGTCAAGCCTGTATAAGAGGTGTTCTGATAATCGGAATAATGCTGATAAGACAACTGTGCACGGAAAGACAACAAAGGTTTGTAGTCATAACCTGCAGAGAAGGTCAAACTGGGATTCATTCCCAAGCCACCAGGAGTAGTAAATGCAGAAGAGCGCATCACATACATAGAACCGAAATCTGCACCGACCCACCAACTTTTCTCCATTTTATGAGAGTTGGCAGGAACAAAAGAGGGATCTGTCAAATAAGTACGAACACCCAAATTCATTGAGAACATGTTGTCGGACACTGTATGATTAATCTTTGTGCCTGTGTAAGGTGCTGTATAATATGTTGACAGGTAACGAGGCTCAAGGTAGATATACGTACCAGGGTTGTTGATACGATACAAGAACTGCAAAGCTGTTGTTACACCATAATATGAATTATGGAATCTACCATTACCAAAATCGTTCTTTGCTAAGTATCCGAGTTCTGCACCTGCAGAGAAGTTCAAATCGAAATCATGACCACCTACTTTATTGCGCCAACCATTGAAGAAATTCAAAGGATTAAGCAGTAACTCACCTCTTGCACCAGCCATCACCATAGTCTTATTGTGGCGAAGGTCAACACCAGCAACACTTACCTCTGGTGCGCTATGCTTAAGAGTATTGGTATTAATACCTACACGCAGACCCCACAAAGGATTAATCCACTTACCAATTGCTGCTGTATATTTTGTACCTGCATTATGAAGAGAGATCTTGTTTGTGGTCCAACCTATACTACCATCGAAGAAGAAGTCGCTATGATCTGTGTTTCCAGACTTGAGAGACTCACCCTCTTCAAAGTGATAGCGTGTACCAACACTAACTCCATATTTCACACTATTCAGACGACCACGATTGCCGGGATTGACACTTGGAAGGAAATTATACTGACCATAAGCTTCAGCAGTAACATCCATCCTATCATTTACCTTCAATGCTGCTATCAATGATGTAGCAACACCAGGAGAAGCCTTACCTGCCTTCTTATCGTTCAAAGTAACATCCTTAAGCTCGGGATTGGGATTCTTTTGATCCTCAACATAAGTGTCCTTTTGACTGAAGTTATAGCTGAAACTGGGACCCACAGTCCACCATAGATTCATTCTACGATCAGCATTATATCCTTGCAATACAGTGCTCAGGTTGAGCATATAAGACAAACGCAAATCCATCTCATTATATGCAGAATTGAACAATCCTGTTCCTCTCTGCACACGATTGTCTTCAGTCATGCCCTTGTAACCAACTTGATGAGTCTCATACATACGCTGATACACCAACTGAGCACGGAAAGAGGCCAAAGGTTTCAAGTCATAACCGATACTCATACCAAATGTGGGATTGAAACCAAGGCCACCAGTAGTATAAGTTCTTGAACGTTGCCACTTGACACCACCAAACTCAACACCCATCCACCAATGTGGTGAGAACAACTCATAATCGTTGGAAGTAAATGCATGCTGGTTCATGTACACACGAGTACCTACATTCATTGACAAATAAGGACTCCTCATATTGCGTGTACCTACACCTGATGCGTTAGGAACATTATAGTTGGCAGTAGATAATCTAGGTTCAACATAAATATATGTACCAGGATTATTGATACGGTACAAAACCTGCATAGCAGCTGTTAGTCCGTAATAATAAGAACGATAACCACCTGTAGAAGAACCTGTAACGTTGGCCTTTTGAGTTGCACCAAAGTCAACACCACCCAACAAGTTCAGGTCAAAATCGTGACCACCCTGCTTATCACGCCATGACTTAATGATATTCAAAGGGTTTACCATCACCTCAGCACGAACACCTGCCAGTACCTGGTCACTGTTTTCGATAACCTTTACCCCCTGCATATTAACCTTGCGAGACATCCAATGATGTGACTGGGCCTGAAGACCGCCACGCAAACCAAACACAGGGTTAAGCCACATACCCAATGCTGCTTGATAACCTACACCAGTACGATGTGTTATACCACCAGCACGACCAGAACCTACGAGACCTATGCTGGCATCGATAAATGGCTGACGATAAACGCTATCAGACTTGAGGAAGCGATTGTAACGCTCGTTGAAGTTAATGTGGGCACCACCTCTTATACCATACTGAAGATTCCAGCTTTCGGGATTGGCATTTGCAAAAACGTCATCCACTGATCCTTGCAAACCAACATAAGGTTCAAGAAAAACATCAAAATTACTTGACAGACGTGCATCAACACGCAATCCCAATTGTGCATAAGGCACAACCTTATTGGGTATTGGCTGTGAAGAATACAACATACCTGCACCAAGTACTGTACTGAATTCGAATGTACGATACTGGTTGTAACCCAACGCAAAATTGCTCAAATTAGCGAGATAGTCCAGTCCAAAACCATAGATCTTTGCTTTTTGAGCAGAAGTTCCAAGACTGTACTCAGACAAAGTGAACTTGGCTCTCATACCATGTATGGGAGAGAACTTATATCCCAAATAGCCAAAGAACTGAGGTTGGAAAGCAGAGGCAAAATTGTCGGAGATACCGTCTACACCTGCACCTGCACCAATATACATACGTCTCCACCATTTAGTCGGGAACAACACATCATTCTCCGTAGGACGATACCTCTTCTGGAGCTGAACGTCCTCTGGAGTAAAATCTACATAAGTTTTTGGAGCATTGAATTCCATGTCATCCTGCTGTTTCCCAACAGACGTGGAGTCGTTCTGGGCATACATGCTCACCGACCCAAATAACAGGAAATGCACCAAGAGTACTCCCTTAAAGCATAAACCCAAGGGATGCTTTCTTGTCATCATAAAACCTCTTAACCTCATTTTATAATATAAACAAAACTAATACCTAACTGATAGGGAAGGACTGTCCATCCTTCTGAATTGTACACTGGCTCTGCAGGAATGCTGTTGACATGGTTACGTGCATGATGATAACGATAAGCACCTACACCACCATGGAATTCAACACTCCAATGCTTGGCAAGCCACATGTTGTAACCGACATTTACACCCACACCCCATGTGGAACCCAAATGATTATAGTCAGATACATTAAAATCATAGTGTGCCAATGTGGCACCAGCACCTACAAACAACTTTGAGAAAGTATTGCCATACAACCAATAGCGAAACTCAGGTGTAAAACCATAGGTCTTGGCCTTCATGCCATAAATGTTCCAACTTGCAAATCCATTTGCTGCAACGGAAATATTACTACTCAAGGCTACCTCCAAGCCAATATTGGGAGTCATTGCCGCATCCATAAGCGCATTTGTCTTTACTGCTATCAATTGTGCATGAGCAACAGTTGATGACAATGCCAACAAGAATGCTATAAATATTTTCTTCATCTTATGTCTAATGTTTGACCTTAAACCTACGTATTAATACCTTTATTCTCTATATTATTGCAAGCCGAAACCATCAATCTTCCTTGGGTTCAGTAGCTACATTTTCGTCAGCCCCCTTCCCTACAGCCTCTGCATCCTGAGGGGTGTTAGACTTTTCCTTTTTCTTTTTATCCTTCTTTTTAGATTCTTTTTCGGCCTTCTTTGCTGCCTTCTCAGCCGCTTCTATAGAATCTTTCTCCTGAGCCAATCTTTCCTTTTCTGCTTTTTGTGCAGCCTTGGCTGCCTTCTTAGCAGCCTTGCTATCAAGCACTATACCAACAGAATCAGTCTGCATCTGAAGAGAATCAACAACAACCTTCAACGTATCAGCAACCTTTTCCTTAGAAGCTTTAAGCGAATCTTTCAAGAACCTCTTACGATCTTCCTTCTCCTGCTTTACTCTAAGGATACTATCCTTAACAGCCTGTTTAGCATTGAGAATACTATCCTTTATAAACTGCTTCTCTGCTTTCTCAATAGCATCAACTACGCTATCCTTGTATTCCAACAATCTCTTCTTGGCAACTGTGGAATCCAGATTCTCTGTAATCTTCAAATACAGATACTGGTCAGCATCGGTAAGAACGGTATCAGGATTGATACGCTTAGCATTCTCTATACGACGCAAGTGGAAAGGATTCCAGAAAGCAGCACTATCAGATTTTACTGTCAACCTGTCTCTAAGCAATTGTGCAAGAGTTTCCTTATCCTCTTCTCTCTGAACCTTTTTAAAGTTTCTATCATCTCTATTAGACTCAAATTCAGAAACCTCCTTAAAGTAGTCATCAATAAGAGACTTGTCAACCTTATTCTTAATGCCACGGAAACGCCAAATCAAACTAACATGGATATCCTGAATTACAGGGAAAGGCACAACCTTCCATGACTTGGTTGATTTTGCAGGATTGTCAACATAACGCTGCCCCTCCTCGCGTGTGGGATCATATGTATAGGCATCGTAATTTACAGCCTTTACGCCAAGCGCTATACCTAGATCCAAGTCCAGACTACCCTCCTTGGGATACTTCTGAGGCAATAACGGCAACGTGTAACCACCGAGAATACCCAGACCTAAGCCATTACCACGCTTTCCATTTCCAGTAAGAGATACATTCCAATTGTCATAACCAGCCCAAAGTCCGAAATAGTATGCACGCCAGTTACGGGGATTATCCAAAGAACGGCCAGAGGTATACTCACGGCTTACCTTATTATATGTATTATATATCCAGTTACGCAATGAATTAGTTGACAATCCCAAAGAGTCAATTTTCATATCCAAAGAGTCTTTTCTCTCCTTGGTCCATGCAGTATCATTAGCATAAATATCAGAAAATTTTACACCATGAATTTTGGCCTGCTCACCAACAGAGTCCAAGTGATATCTCGCAGAAACAAGACTATCAGCATCGAACTTTGGCATCAAATAAACTACGCTACCAGCGTCACCACCACGACCGTGCTTACCTGTTCTCCAGTACTTACGACCTTCTATTCGAACTGCACCAACATTGTATACCAATGAACCATGAGTGGATTTACCATTATACTTACCAAAAACAGAAATACTATAATTATTTCTAGGAGAATCTGACAAGTCGATTTCAAAACCTACATTAGGAACAAGAGTTACCCAGTCAACAACATTAGTATGTATGCTTACTCGTTTGATAAACTTGTCCTCGCGGTATTTATTAATAAGACTTGTATTTGTGGTATCCTTTTTAGGAACAAGTTTATTGAAGTAAGTCTCTGCCTCTACTGAAACAGATATAGGTTCATCTACTTGGGCAGAAACATTTGTAACACATAAAGAAAGCAATAGTATTACAAATATCTTTGTAAGTAGAGCGTTGGTAAATTTATAATGACTCATCGGTATAATGTTCTATTTTAGAATTATAATATGAAATCAAAGGCCATTCTGTCGCTTGGTTTTTAAATATGCTTCGTGCTGTCTACGCTGATTAGTATCAATCAAGCCCTTGGTTTTTAAACATTGATTGTAGTAATCCTCATACTTGACAACTTCTGCAGTTACTCTACCACTCATGAATATCTCACCCAAAGCACTCTTTCTTAGACTATTGAGTGCATCTCTATACTGTTGAAAATTCTTGTTTCCAGAAGAAGAGCTAGATTTAGCGGACTGAATTCTACGTTTCAACTCAGTTGAACGCTCTATCTCACGAGTAACGTCCTTGTATCTAGTAGGATCAAATGAAGCTAACTCCTTTGCTTCATTGTAATAACTAATGGATGCATTAATTTCGTCCAAAGAAACATTGGCTGCAGCAAGGTAATATTTAAGGTTACCAAGTTTGTAAGCTGCATGAGCCGGTTTTAATCGATTGTCATTTTGTGTTGCGAAAAAAGCCTCCTTATAGTTGATTACCTCTTTAAGATAAGTTTCTGCTATATTCATATCCTGCATCCACTCTTGATACTTCAATGTATCAGTTGCATAATCTTTTGGACGACCAGTAATCGTAATTTCATTAGCAATAATATTGGCAACCTGTCCCTTAATAAAGTCGTTTGTGGACAACTCCATAGCCTTACGATAATATTCAAACATTTCATCACGCATGCCTAATGCCTTACTGCTATAAGCGCAACCCAAACTATTGAGATATGTCGGTTTTATAGCATAAGATGTCTCACTATATGTATAAAATGCGTCAATATTAACACAATTGTTCTCGTTCATGAAGTTAATGGCTCTTTCAAGATACTCGTGATTATTGCGATTTTCAGCAAATTTACGACCATAAAAATCATTCAAACGCTCTGGAGAAGCAGAACCACTGGCATTGAACACCTTTTGAATAGTATCCTTATGATGCCAGTATTTTGCAAAAATGTCCATTTGCTTTGCAGAATCAGTTTCCTCGTATGCAGGTTCCAACATCTTATCACAAGCAGCAATACAATCCAAGTAATCTTGAAGGAATTGCTCTTGATAACGTTCATTATCATTTTTATACAAATCGTAACTACTATCGAAATATTCCCAAAGATAAACACCTAGAATCTCATCAGAACCTTCTGCCTGCTCAGAATTACGAACAGCAGTAAAGGCATCCTTAAAGTAATGATAAGCACTGTCAGCATTGTAATTTAATCCCGACATCTCCTTTTTACCAACAGTAAAATAATAATGTGCCTTATTCACTCGAGCAGTACCATCGCTTTGGTGATTACGAAGGTTTGTTTCAAAACGGAGTTTATTCAAATAATCTCTGTCCCAAATCAATCGGTCAAGGGTTGTCATCATGTCCTCAAAATAGATCATCTTGATAGCCTTGTCATCTTCTTTAGAAATAAGTTGTTTCCAAAAGGCCTCAATCCATTGTGTGGTATAAAAAAGATAATCAATATGAGGAGCTTTAGTTAGAATATCACTTACAAGTCTATAAGCCCCTAGGTCAAACTCTCTTTGTGTCCTTGTATATGAACTAGACAAAGTAGAGTACATATTATAAACATCAATACTGTCCTTGCCAGAACCAATACGCAGGCTCCATTCATTGGTCGCATATTGTCCATAGGCCTTAGGTAGAACGAACAGATTGGACAACAAACAAAAAATAACAATGATATAAACTCTCATTTTATCGTATGTTTATTTTGATATTTTAATAATATTTTATTTGGTCACAGGTCTTATTACACAACCAGTCGTTCTATGCAAAGGCATCATAAGATAGTAACCTTCATCTCCTTTTGCTTCTGTCTTCTGGATTTTAAGCACAGTAGCATCCATTTTGTCCTTACTATCAGCTAAAGTAGATGTCCAATAGTATCCTTGTGTTGAACAATATTCACGTTGCGTTCCCTTGGTGCCATGACCTGTCTTATAACCTGTCATTGGCAGAAAAATAGAATTACCATTCACTCTACTCTTAACCAGATATCCTTTAGTACCATTTTGAACAGAAGGAATCCAATCACATTGTTCAACAAGTTCAGTCATTTGAGCCTGAGTGGGTATGTGCCAAATCTTACCACAATTCTGGTATGCAGCATCATCAACCGATTCCAACTGAACAAGAGCATCCTCATGGGAGTACTTCAATATATTGAATAAGGCAGAAGAGTTAGCTGGATCACCGCTACCTGTAATATCTATCTTGATGTGAACAGACTCTATTAAATTGTAATAGAATCTCTTTTCTGCGATTTCGCCCCAAGCATAGTAATTACCATATTCAAAAGAAGAGGAAGCTCCAACATTCATATTTGCCCATTTAACACTAAGTCCAAGGTCGACAGCCTGCAACTTTTGCTTTTGAGCCAATATTGTTAATGGCATGGTTACCAACATCATTAACAACAATGCTATTCTGCTTATATTCTTACTCATATATCTTGAAACATCTAATTTATTATTAATCAACTGAATGATTTATAGATATTATTGATTTGCACGATTCTTATTCACAAGCGCATCGTACTCCTTAGCTATCTGCTCTCTGTCAACACCCTCATTAATACGTTTCCAGAAATAGAATACGAGCAATCTGTAAGCATCATTGAAGTAGCCATCGTTTTCGAGATACTGGACATTCTCCTTATCAAGTTCAAAAGCCTTCAGCATTGGTTCACCAATGGTTGATATCAATCCACTTTGATATGGGGGCTGATCCAACTGAATCAAACTGGTATTTTGACTTTTATACTTACAGATGGCGGTTAGATACTGTACTCTTGCATCATCCTGAGGCAATTTAACCAATATCTTCAATGCATCTGTCCACTTTTGTAATGCAGCAAGAATAACAGCTTCGTTCATTGGCGAAGTTGATTTAATATAATCCTGTATCTCCTTTTTACCGAAATCACCAGCAAGACATCTCACAAACATGATCAAAGGCTTAAGTTCAGGATCCTTGTCGGTAAGTCCGTATTTTACAATCAACTTGTTGGCTGGTTCAAAATCACCATCTTGACAATGCATCAGAATCTGGGTGACAATCATAGCTTTGTCGTTGTACTGAATCTTACCGTTAATCTTCTTGTTGAGACGACCATCATCAAGATATTGTTTCATAATCTCGGTGTCAACCTCACCACGCTGAAGAAGACAAGTAGCATAATAATATGCTGCCAAAGGATAAGGATAATCAGCCAGACTATTCTTCAAATCAAGACGCAAAACCATTGGTTTTGAATCTTTCAACTCTATTTTCTGCTGATATAGGGAAATTACATCATCAACATAAATTTCAAACAAATAGCTGCCTGGTTTTTGGGCTGATTTCGACTTAATTGTACGTCCGTTCAAGCGGTACGATATCTTTACCTGTGCATTAGGATTATCTATGGTTTCTGCATACACGCCAGTTGCCTCTGTTGTATCAATTTGCAAATAACAGTATCCAGAACGACCATTCAAATATGACTCTATGGTATCTGAATTTAATTCCGCATCTTTGGGATTAATTGCAGCATATAACTCGTGCCTGTTTCTACCTGTTTCTATCATACCTCTGTCATCATATGCCATCTTTGAAATGACCATCAACTCGTCCCATTTCTCATTGGCTGCCAGCCAACGCATCAATTCATAATATTGATAGTCCATAGTCTTCTGACCAGGCTGAAACAAAGTGCCTTTTTGATAACCACTAACAATCTCTTCCAAAGTTAACACTTTGGAAACCAATAGTTCAACGCTTACTTCCACTCGACGAACAGATGGCAACACACTATCCTTCACATAGTCCCATAGTTGCTTGTTTTTTCTCAATTCTGCCTGCTGAGCATCAAATCCCTTTTTCTGAGCAACAACCTCCTTGATAATCGAAGCATACTGAAGAGCCACAGGATCAGTGCCATTTTCCATTGTATTTGCAACAGCTTCCCATGTCACAACATTGTTGTTTTCATCAAATTCTGGGCGAATTTCACGAGAAAATCGAGGAAACTCCCTCTTAAGCATGTTCACAATAGTATTTGCACGTCCATGAGACAAAACACTATTACGAGCATACTGACCCTCTGGAGAAGAATAACCCTTAACAGAAATGCCCAAGACTTCTATCTCTCTATTAGAGTTATAACCACGAAACATCTCCATCAATTTATCACGCTCAACCAAGGTCGCAGAATCGGATAGATTTAAGCTCTCCTTACCTACTTCAAATTCCAAACGGAAATTTTGAGAATCGTTGGCCTTAACAAGCTTTCCTTCCTTTTTATATTGCTCGGCATCAATTTTAACAGTACGTTTAGCAGCATCCCAATCCAAGAAACGCATAGGCTCTGCCTCCTTACCATCTTGAAGCTTCTTCACATACCTATTATATATACCATTAAAATCCTCATACCACACCTGTGCATCAGCATAATATCTAACACCCTTATCAACATCAACATATTGAATAAATTCAAACATGTCGTCGGTATGGGCTTTCATATTGAAAGAGTTATCCAAACGATAAAGGTCCAGTTTATCGTTTTCGGGGGTTAACCCCATTCGTCTATGCATATCCTTTCTGTACAAAGCACCATCAACAACTGTAGGCTTAAGATACAGAACAGAATCCTGATCAGGAAACACTACACGAGGAAAAACAACAAAACGGGCATCGTCGCGTGCAAAATCAGAGTCTATTTCAAACAAGCCACCAATCATCTTGCTTCGACCATAACTCACAGGAATTGGAGGAGGAGGAGGAGG
>JAFYMW010000017.1 GCA_017548165.1 Bacteroidaceae bacterium | reverse complement strand
TTCTATGCCCACGGCATACATTATGCCCGTGCTCACGAAGGTGGACAGAGGTATGGTGAGAGCCGCCACGATGGCACTCTTCAATGGGAAGAGCACTATCATCACCGCCACGATGATGAGCATGGAGATGACGAGGTCGCGTAGGAAGTCGCTTACGCTTGTGCCAACAACCTCTGGCTGGTCGGTGATGCGGCGCATCTCCACATCCTCGGGCAGACAATCCTCGCGGAACTGAGCCAGCACCTTGTCCACATCCTCACCAAACTGCACTATGTTGTGACCCTTGAGCATCTCCAGCGAGAGAACCACGCAACGCTTGCCGTTGGACTCTATGTATGCCTCGCTCATGTCGTATTCGCGTGTCACGGTGGCAATGTCGCGCACCCTCAGCACCTTGCCGTCGGGAGCGTTAAAGATGATACGCTCGCTTATCTCCTGCTCGGAACTTATGCTTGGCGCCACATGTATCTTCAGGTTCTGGTGCGGGGTGGATACCATACCGCTCATGGTGGTAAGTCCCTGACTTGTCAATGCCTGTACCAATGCCTGACGTCCGATTCCATAGGCCGCCAGACGTTCCTTGTCCACGGTGATGGTGAGTTGCTGCTTCTTCTCGCCCAGTTGTTGCACCTTGCTCACATTTGGCAATCGGCGCAGACGGTCGGCCAGTTCATCGCTATAACCCTGCAGCTCGCGATAGGAGCGCTGGTCGCTCTCCACGGTGATGAGCAAGGCGCTGGTGTCGCCAAAGTCGTCCTGAGCCACCAGTGCCAGCACACCCTGGGGCAATGAAGACTTGAAGGCATTCAACCCATGCTTCATCTTGCTCCATACGGGGGTAAGGTTGTTTTGGTCCTGATGAAACTGTACCATCACTATGCACATGCCGTTTTGGCTTGTGGAGTAGGTCTTGCTACGGTCCACCTCCTTGTAGGTGAAGATATAGCGCTCGAGCGGACGTGCCACCTGCTCCTCTATCTCCTCGGCCGTAGCACCTGGCATCACGGCAATCACCACACCCTGGCGTATGGTAAAGGGTGGAAACTCGTCCTTAGGCATCACATATATAGCCCATAGACCGAAGGCCAGAAGCAATGCCGTGAGGAAAGCCGTTATCTTGTAATTGTGGATAGGCCATGCTATCCAACTGCTGTTCTTGAATGTCATAATGATAGGACCCCTCCCCGAATACTCGGACCCAGCGGACCCCTCCCCATCCCTCCCACAAGGGGCGGGAGTATATAGTACTGGGAGTTAGGGATTTTATTAAAGGGTTAATAGATTTGTTAAAAGTTAATATTCAATAGTCAGTTGTAACTACTCCGTCCGCGCGTCGCACTGGGGAGTGCTCCCCTCACAAGGCACAGATGGACATTTAGTCCATCTTCTAAAGACCTTGTTCGCCCATTGTGGAGGGGTATGGGGGAGGGTCTTTTTACTCTTCTACCAAAGTTCCCTCGCTCACCTTCTGATAGCCGTTTGTTATTACATGGTCGTTCTGGTCAAGGCCGGAGAGCACCTGTATGCGGTCGCCCATGGTCTTGCCCATGGTGATGTCTTTTCTGTGTGCTTTGCCACCTTTCACCACCCAGACGAAGTGCTTGCCATCGGCCGATTGCTGGATGCTACGCACAGGTAGATACATGCCCTGGATGCTATCACCGTGCAGATATACCTTTGCCACCATACCAGGAAGGATCTCGCCATCGGGGTTGGGCAGGGCTATGCGTATGTCGTAGGTGTGTGTAAGTGCATCTGCCACCACACCCTTCTCTATCTTTCCACCCTCCAGAGTCTTGTCGCCTATGGCCTCAATGCTTATGAACGATGGAGTGTCGTGCTTGATGGTGGAAATCTCCTTCTCGGGGATGCTTACCTTCACCTTCAGAGTCTTGATGTCCAGGATGGTTAGTACGGGTTGGCTGGGTAAGGCTGTTTCTCCGGCACTAACCCATTTCTTACCCACGATGCCATCCATGGGAGCATGTATCTCGCAATCCTCCAGCATCTTCTTGGCGGCAGAAAGCGAGGCTTCGGCCTGCTCCACCTTGCTTTGTACCTCCACCCACTTCATATCGGCCAAGGATTTGTTCTCGTGCAACTGGCGCATGCGCTCCAAGGCATCTGTGGCCTGCTTGTGCGATGCTTCTGCCATAGCAAGGGCATTCTGTGCCTGGGTCTTGTCCATCTCGGCAATGAGTTGACCCTTATGTACTCTCTGTCCCTCGCTTACGCAAATCTGCCTTACCATACCCATGCCAGTGAAACTCACCGCCACGGATGTCGATTCCTCCACCGTGCCCACATAGGCAGTACCTGCCTCGTGAGATTGGTCGGCCGCACTTTCTGTCTTCACCTTAAGTGGAACCGTGCCCTCCTGTACTTTCTTCTGGGAGCAAGCCACCAGGCAAACTGCCATTATCAGCATTTGCCACAGGTATAACGCTTTCATTGTCTTCTTATTCATAAGTTGTTATTATAGTTTATTTTTTCTGCATGCAAAGGTACGCATATAATGTACATCTTGCTCATCGTTTTTAACGTTAATAGTGTTCTATATAGGAACATTATGCAAAGATTAACACTACATGGGGTTCGTTTTACATTACTAAATTCCGATTTGTTCCACGATTTTTGCAAGACGAAGGAAAAAAGTGTACCTTTGTCTTCACTACCTTTGTGTAAAAACAGATAAATAATGCAAGCACTTTCGCTCTTCGAACTCAATTCCATGGTGCGCTCCTTTGTTGAGGGGAGTGCCGAGGAGGCTTATTGGGTACATGGCGAACTCCTGGAGGGTAGGGCAGGATATGGCGGACATTTCTATGGTGAACTGGTGGAGAAGAACGAGCTCACCGGTGCCATAGTGGCAAAGGCACGCATCACCATCTGGGCACGTGTCTACAATATGCTTGCCCTTCGTTTTCAGGCCGAGACAGGACAGAGTCTGCGTGCCGGCATAAAGGTGCTTTTGAAGGTGAAGCTTTCTTTCAGCGAGCTTTATGGCTATGCGCTTAATGTCATTGACATAGATGGAAGTTACACTCTGGGCGACCAGGCACAGCGCCGCCAGGAGATATTGCGCCGTTTGGAGGAGGATGGCATCATCAACGACAACAAGACTCTTACTCTGCCCACCTTGCTCAAGCGCATTGCTGTGGTGTCCAGTGCCACGGCGGCTGGTTATGGCGACTTCTGCCGTCAACTTCTTGAGAACGAGTGGGGACTGGCCTTCCGTGTGCAACTATTTCCTGCCGTAATGCAGGGGCAGCATGTGCCCGAGAGCATCTCTGCCGCACTGATGCAGATAGCCGATGAGGCCGACCAATGGGATGCCGTGGTGGTGATTCGTGGTGGTGGTGCCACGAGCGACCTCTCCGACTATGACTCCTATCCCTTGGCAACATGTGTGGCTCAGCACCCTCTACCTATTATAATAGGTGTGGGGCACGACCGTGATGAAACGGTGCTCGACCATGTGGCGCATACCTCCGTAAAGACTCCCACGGCGGCGGCAGCCTTCATCCTGGAGCACCAACTGGAGCAGCTCTCTCGCCTTCAGGACCTGCAACAACGCATCCCCCTTGCCGCCTCCAGCAAGATGCAGCGCGAGGAGCAACGTCTGGCTCTCCTTCGCCAGCGCCTTCCCTCGGTGGTGGCACTACGTTTGCAACGCGAACATCAGCGCCTCGAGCGCTCCTCGCTCCTCCTGCCCATCTCTGCCACTCGTGTAGTGACTCAGGAAAAGCACCGCCTCGAACTCCTCTCCCAGCGTCTGGAGAGCCTCAATCCCGAAGTGCTCCTGAAACGAGGTTACACCATCACCTTGCTCGATGGCAAGATAGTGACCCATACCTCTCAACTTGCCCCTGGTCAAAGCATAGTAACACGCTTGCAGGACGGAGATGTCACATCCATAATCACCCAACCATAATAAGTCATCTGTACTCTGTCATCTAACAACATATGAAATACGAAGAAGCCATTGCCAAGCTCGAACAGATAGCACGTCAGCTTGAGCAGAACCAGTTACCTATCGACCAGATTGCCGCCCAATTGCGCGAGGCGCAGGAGTTGGTGAAGTATTGCCGCGAACAACTCACCTCGGTGGACGAGGAAATAAAGAAGATAGTGGGAGAGGAAACGGCAGAGTGACAAAAATCTACCATTTTTCCTAAAAATCCCTTATATTTGTATTGCTTTTATAGGAG
Source organism: Bacteroidaceae bacterium (assembly GCA_017548165.1). Taxonomy (GTDB): domain Bacteria; phylum Bacteroidota; class Bacteroidia; order Bacteroidales; family Bacteroidaceae; genus Physcousia. Next base: position 4,380 of record JAFYMW010000017.1, on the reverse strand, counting down.
AATTGTGTAAATTTGTGCACAAAACCTAATAAAACTATGAACGAAATAGATTGGAGTAGCCTATCTTTTGGCTACATGAAAACGGATTACAACGTGCGCTGCTATTATCGCAATGGCGCATGGGGCGAGATAGAGAATTGTAGCGAGGAGACCATCCCCATGCACATGGCGGCCACCTGTCTGCACTATGGTCAGGAGGCTTTCGAGGGCTTGAAGGCCTATCGTTGTCCAGACGGCAAGGTGCGTGTGTTCCGTTCCGACGAGAATGCTGCTCGCCTGCAGAGCACATGTCGTGGCATACTGATGCCCGAACTGCCTACGGAGAAGTTCAACGAGATGGTGGATCGTGTGGTGCGCCTCAACGAGCGTTTCATCCCTCCCTACGAGAGCGGTGCCAGCCTCTACATCCGTCCCCTGATGATAGGTACCAGTGCTCAGGTGGGTGTGCATCCCTCTGAGGAGTATCTGTTCCTCATCTTCGTAACCCCCGTAGGTCCTTACTTCAAGGGTGGTTTCTCCACCAATCCCTATGTCATTATTCGCGAGTTTGACCGTTCAGCTCCCCTTGGCACCGGTGTCTATAAGGTGGGTGGCAACTATGCCGCTTCTCTGCGTGCCAACAAGATGGCGCACGACCTGGGCTACTCTTGCGAGTTCTATCTCGATGCCAAGGAGAAGAAGTATATCGACGAGTGCGGTGCAGCCAACTTCTTTGGTATCAAGGACAACACCTATGTTACCCCCAAGTCTACCAGCATCCTGCCTTCCATCACCAACAAGAGCCTGATGCAATTGGCTCAAGACCTCGGTTTAAATGTTGAGCGTCGTCCCATCCCCGTGGAAGAACTCTCTACCTTCGAGGAGGCTGGTGCATGTGGCACGGCGGCCGTTATCTCTCCCATTCAGCGCATTGATGATCTGGAGAATGAAATCAGCTATGTCATCTCAAAGGATGGCAAGCCAGGTCCCGTCTCCACCCAGCTCTACAACAAGCTCCGTGGCATCCAGTACGGCACCGAACCCGACATCCACGGCTGGACACGTGTGGTGATTTCTTAAAGGTGAAGGCTTTTGTTATAAGGATTCTTTAGGAAATTGGATAAAATTAAATATAGACAAGAACGGCAAAAAGATACGTGTAAGGTGATTTTTCTTGCACTTAGTAATGATAAAAAAATCAGTTTGGATAGTTTTAATTGTATTTTTGATTGAATTCGTTTTTATGAAGAACCAAGGAATTTCACGGCAACTTTTCAAGAAGTCACGATTAGTATACTTGTGGTACTTTCTCATTACTATACTATTGTTTATGAGTATAGCCATAGTACCGTATAGTTTTAGTTTAGCTGAACAATGCAACTCTTATGTACCATTCTTAGTATTGGTTTTTCTTCCAATATTGCTATATTATGCTTACCAGGGTTATGCGATGTTAATCCATGGTGATATGTCTTTTTCCAATGGCACCCTTTACTACAGCGGATATGATAAAGGCTGGTTACCCAAAAAGAGAGCTGTGGAAATTCCCATTTCTGAAATACAGAGCATTGGTATTGTAGAAGAGAGGATTAATCGCAAAGTAACAATAGAGTTGCTTTGTCTGAAAATGGCAGATTATAATATATTTATAAATGTATCTTCCTTTTCCAAGACCTCTATGCTAATGGCGTTCACAGCATGCATGCTTGAATGTAAACCAAGTCTGACTTCCGCTCTTGAAGGCATTACTCTAAATCTGCACAAACCTGCAGATTACAACTTCTACTCGCGGTATTTGAGGGTGTTTGTAAATGGCAACGAGCAAACTTTCAACAAAGAAGAGAAGGTATATTCGTTTCAGGTAAGTACAGGCGATGTGGTGAGTGTAAAATGCTATAATGACTTTCGTATATTGCGTGTCATGCAGCCAGAGGCAATAGATCTGATGCTTCCTGACCCCATGTCAAGGCCTATTCGTAAATAATCACTTCTGCCCCCTATCTAAAGGCGGCATTGCCGACACCTTAAAATAAACAAAGTGTGTCGGAAGATAAGAAACAACAAGGAAATCGACCTGCTTCTCTTTCATTGGGAGGCAGGTCGGGTTGTTGTATTAGGATTCCTGTGTGTGCTGGTTTCGCTCACCGCTAATCGTTAATATAGTACTCGATGGTGGAGACCACGCGGATGTTTTTGATGTGTGGGGTGTTGTTGTCGCGGTCGTTGATGCTGAACTGACCTTGGGTGGCACGACGAATCTTGCCCAACTCGCTATCCGAGTCCTCGGCAAACTTCTCTGCCGTGGCGCGAGCGTTCTTTGTTGACTCCTCCACCATCTCGGGCTTGATGTCGTTCAGTCGGGTGAATTCATACTTTACAGTGTTCTTGCCATAGTCCTCAGTGATGAGTGCTATGCCCATTTTCATTAGTTGTGCCTGCTTCTGCATGATGGAGCGCACCAGTTCCACCTTGTTGCTGGTCACTATTATCACGCTGGTGGCCACATATCTGTTCGTTATCTGTTCCTGCGACCACGAGTCGGCAAAGCGGTCCTTTATGTCGGGAGCATTCACCATCACCTCGTCGGTGCCAAGACCTTGCTCTTGAAGGAACGATACCAGCACCTGGTTCTTCCTCTCTATGCTACGGTATATCTCGGCAGGGTCGTTGCCCAACTCTTTGAACACCAGTGGCCATGTCACCTTGTCGGCAGGCATCTCGCGCTCCGACAGACCTTTCACGGTCACCACTCGTTCCTTGTTTACAAACCTCGCCAAGGAGTTCTGTATGAACGAGCCAAATACCACAATAGCCAATGCTATGATTGCGGCTTCCCAATAATAGTGCTTCATAATGTGTGATGTTTTTTTATGGTTATGTCATGTTTGTGTGCTCAGTTTTTATTATTCACCTTTGGTTCATCAAGCTAAGCAGTCGCCTTCGCTCATCAAGCTCCGCAAGTCCGTTTTTCCGTTTTTATCACCTCTCCTGCCAGCATCATGCCGAAGATGGCGGTGATGTGGCATAGTGAGCCATTGGTCTGCACCTTGCGGAACTGCAATTCCTCCTGGACGATGTTGCCCCCGGTGTGGTTCTCCATGGCTGGTTCCTCGCTATGCACGCAAAGGAACTTGCGGCGAGGGAAGGTCTTTGCCTTCTTGAAACGGTTGCGCACGGCACGTGCCAAGGCATCGCCCTGCACCTTGGAGAATTCCGTAAGGCGCACCTTCGTGGGGTCTATCCTCAGTGCTGCTCCCATGCTACAGAGCAGGGTGGGGCGCTCCAAGGAGGTGGTGCGCAGTATGAGGTCGCACTTGTCGCGCAGGGAGTCGATACAATCTATCACATAGTCGTACTGCTCAAGGTGGAACCCTTCTGCCGTCTCCTCGGTGTACATCATGTTCAGAGCCAGGATTTCCGCTTCGGGGTTGATGGAGAGCAGACGCTGCTTCATGGCCTCCACCTTGGGCTGGCCTATGGTCTCTTGTGTGGCCATGAGCTGGCGGTTGATGTTGGTGGGGCACACACGGTCGCTGTCCACGATAGTGAGGTGTGTCAGCCCTGCACGTACCAGTCCCTCGGCGCACCACGAACCTACGCCTCCCACACCGAAGACTATTACCTTGGTTCTGTCCAGTGCTTCCATCCCCTCACGTCCCAGGAGCAGTTCGGAGCGGTTGAATATTTCGTTTCCTGCCATTGGATGATTTTATGTAGTTTTATCGATGCAAAGATAAACATTTGTGCTCTTTTATGTCCGTGTTGTGCTAAATTTAATAGATTATGAGTTATTGAAGATGTGTTTTTATTGTCATGTAAGAAAAAATGTGTATTTTTGCGTTTGCCATATTATATATATTAAGGTATATAAGGGATAAGTGGACACGTATTTTTAACAGTAACTAAACAATCTATTACATTAACATTAATTAATTTACCAAATTAATTTACCAAATTAATTACCTAATGAAGAAAAACCTACTAATGTTAGCTCTGCTGCTCCCTGCCATGGCAGGATGGGCACAGACGGATGTCATCAAGGCATCTGCATCGGTGGACAAGCCAGAAAACCTGTTCACCATGAAAAACGGCAATGGGTTGACCATGACATCCTTCACCTCTCCCACAGAGACAGAAGGAAATGCCGGCAAGTTTGCGTTTTATGCTGAGGACGGTAAGGACAACTCTTACTACATTTACAGCGTGGATAGCAAGAAATGGGTGTCTTACACCAAGTCTGCCAGCTATAGCAGCGGTACCAACAAGGCCAAACTCGTGGCAGACAAAGCCAGTGCACAGCCTTGGAAGGCACAGAAGGTAAATGCTGGCGGCGGTGATGTGTATCAGTTTATGCCCTACACCACCTCTGGCAGTGCTGCTTCCCAGTACATGAACTGGTAT
>JAFYMW010000009.1 GCA_017548165.1 Bacteroidaceae bacterium | reverse complement strand
CTGTGGGAGTTTCTAACATAAAATAGCGCATTTAGAACGCAATTTATACCACATTCACCCATAATTTGTATGTTATTCTGCCGTTTTATTTGACTACGGAGTGAAGGTTTCGTAGGTTCCGTCGTCGAAAAATATACGGATTTCTGTTATTTTTCGCTGAGGTTTGTCAATATATTTCTCTATATACTGCACCTGCGGCTGCATCACCTGGGCGGGAGAGAGGTGCGCAGAGGGGTGAGAAGCGGGTATGGCATGCTCGCCAAAAGCAGCACGTTCCTGATGCATGGCAGAGGCATCAAAGACGGCTTGCGGAGCGTTCATGGAGGAGAACAGGTCGGGTGCTTCTTCACCATTGGTATCGCCCTCCTGAGGAGCATCGGGAGTGTCGGCAGAGGATGCCTGGGAGGTGTACATGTCGCCCTCGCCAAACATCAACCACATGACGTTCACCTCGGGAAAGCACTCGTGGATGGCACTGACGGTTTGATTGGTGGGACGAGTACGCCCATTGAAAATTCCTGACAAAGTTGCCTCAGCAATGCACAGCTCTGCGGCGAACGATTTTTGGGACATGGACTTGTCCAACATCAACTGACGGATACGGTCTTTCATCTGATAGGGGTGTTTGGGGGGCATCGGGGCACAAAGCGGGGTATGTGGCACCCGATTCCATTTTATAAATCCGAGTACAAAGATAGGGAAAAATAATCGAAAATGCAAAGTTTCTAAACGTAAATCTAAATTTGTATATCACAATTGTGTTTGTGTATTTAAATTCACAAACCGCAGAACGAATTTGTAAATACACATTCCTGTATCCGAATGCTTAGAGGAACAATATCTTGAAGAAGTTAAAGGGATTTGGTTTTACTCCACATCTCATTAATGTTGATTATTAAGAGGTTGTGCGCCAATATTCTCGTAAATTGTTGATAACTGCACGCTCCGATTGCGCCCAAGGGGGATTTGCTTCGCAGAATGCATACTTTTCTATAACAATTCCATGCTATTTATTGGATTTCAATGATTTACAACCGCATAAAATCCTGCTGAAAAATATGCATTTACTATATGCAAACGTACATATTCGGAATTTCGTAGGCTTTACATTTAAATATTCAATGTTGTGCGTGATGGGATTTTTAGGTTTTGTGAATTTAATGTTTAGTGTTTACAAGTACAAATGCATTAAGATTATATGGAAATGCAAATGTTTAAATTTGTTAAATGCATATTTTCATAGTGCGCCAGAAGCCGATTTTTGCAAGAATCCCGTTCTCCCCCACAATCGGCAGGAAAGTGGAATTTACGCGATTCTCAGCGAGCACAAATCAGTGCTAAGTTGCTAATGTTTAGCAAAATGATATCAAAAACATCCAACTACCCTATTGAGGCAAATAGAAAAAAAATGCCCCTAAAATGGGGCACTTTATTATGAAAACAGTAGAAAAGTCTATTCCAGTATACGGTAAACCAGTTCCAGGAGCAATTCACCCGGTGGGGTTTTACATCCTCCCACCCCTTTTCCTGCAGCATCGGTCTCACGGATGAGTGAGAGTATCTCCATCACACGTCGACCAGTATAGAGTCGCATAGCAGGCATTATTTCGTTGCGCACCTTCCAGTCTGGTTTACCCAACCACATCGCTATCCCCTTCTCTGTTTTTTCGGGACTATAATATGCCTGCATCAAGTCGGAGAAAAAAGTAAACATCACAGAAAGGGTTGAAGGCAATGCAAACGAGCGCGGATTGCTGCCAAAATATTTCACTATCTTTGCCGCCTGAGATTTGTTTTTTTGCGACAGCGCGGCTATTAGTTCGAAATTATTGAAGTCCTTACTCATGCCTGTTTGTGCCTCTACAAGTGATGCAGACACCCTACTCTCACCCTTTGGCATGGCAATAAGAAGTTTGTCCAGTTCGCTAGACATACGCATCAAGTCGGCTCCGACATATTCTACCAACATCTGTGAGGCCTTAACATCTATATCCTTGCCCGATGCCTTGAGGTATCGCTGAATGAATGATGGTAAAGACTTTTCATAAATCTTCTTGCTCTCAAATACTACCCCCACCTTGTCTATATTCTTGCCCAAGGTCTTACGCTTGTCCAGATTACTATTCTTATGACAAAGCACCAAAACCGTCGTTGGAGAAGGATTCTTGACATACTCTGCCAAAGCATCCTGCGAGGTGCGCATCTGCTGAAACTCGCGCACTACCACCAAGCGTTTCTCGCCAAGCATAGGAAACTGCTGGCAAGAATCTACAATGCGTACGGCATCCACATCGCTTCCGTAGAGAAGGTCCATATCAAAATCCCTATTCTCCATGGGCATCACCCTCTCGGTGATAAATTCCTCCAGTTTGTCGATATAATATGGTTCCTCACCCATAAGGCAATAAACCGATGCTACGTTGCCGTCCTTTATATCTTTTACTATTTCTTCGTAGGTCATATATCCTTTATATTATATATATGGTACAAGTATCTTACCAAATATCATAATGAACATTAGAGAGATTAGAAACGAAGAACTTATTACCCTCCCCACCTTGGGAGAATCATTAAGCTATACAATTTGCTAACCACACTCTAAATCTACTCAATAATCAAACTTCAAATGGCGCACTGTCTTCTTATCGCTTTGTATCATCTCCAATGCCTCGATACCAATAAGCACGTGCGTACGCACAAAATTGCGTGTCACCTCACTATCACTTTCCGATGTCTTCACCCCATCTGGTGTCATAGGATTGTCCGAAACAAGAAGCAAGGCTCCAGTGGGGATACGATTGGCAAAACCACAAGTAAAGAGCGTAGCCGTCTCCATATCCACCGCCATGGCACGTGTCTTGCGCAGATAGCGTTTGAATTCATCATCGTGTTCCCACACACGGCGATTGGTGGTATACACCGTTCCAGTCCAATAATCCAGTCCCATATCACGCACTGTTGACGACACGGCACGCTGGAGCATAAATGCTGGCAATGCAGGAACCTCTGGTGGGAAATAGTCGTTGCTCGTACCCTCGCCTCTTATGCCTGCTATAGGCAAGATTAAATCTCCTCGCTGACTCTTCGCAGACAAGCCTCCACACTTACCCAAAAACAAGCAAGCCTTGGGTCTTATAGCAGAAAGCAGATCCATAACAATGGCGGCATTGGGACTGCCCATACCAAAGTTGATAATGGTTATCTCGCCAGCTGTGGCCATTCGCATATTGGATGAATAGTCGGGCAAGGGCAGGCCAAAATGCTCGCAGAATATATCTACATAATTATTGAAGTTGGTCAGCAGTATGTAACTACCAAAATCCTCCAAAGGATGATTGGTATATCTCGGCAACCAGTTTTCAACTATCTCTTGCTTCGTTTTCATAATTTATTCACTATCTTTGCACGACAAAGGTACGATTAAGCAAGCGAAAAAGCAAAAGAATTTTGATTTTTCCGAGCGTGAGTATCTTGAGGGACATCAGTTCCCACCCTATATCAACCATCGGCACACAATGATCAAACTGAACCTACCCGAAGCACAATTGAAACTCAAACGCGAAGACAACCGCATGTATGTCTGGGACTACATACGTTTGCGTTGGGTGATACTGACACCAGAGGAATGGGTACGACAACATTTCTCGCACTGGATGACCGAAGGTCTGGGTTATCCCAAAGAACGTATGGGGCACGAAATAAGCCTAGAGCAAAACGGTATGCAACGCCGTGCCGATGCCGTATTCTACGACCAAAACGGAAATCCACAAATAATCCTCGAATTCAAAGCTCCACACATCAGCATCAGCCAAAAGACTTTTGATCAGATAAGTCGTTACAATATGGTGATGCAAGTACCCCTGCTCATCGTCAGCAACGGCATACAACACTTCTGCATGCGCATACATGACACGCAAGCTGAATACCTACCAGAGATTCCCAAATACTAAGAAACAAGCAAAAGAAACAAGCAAAATAAAAGGTCGGGCTTAAAAGTCCGACCTTTTATTTTATATGTGATTGTGTGTATAGTTCGCAGAGAACTTACTTGCCAACAATAACCTGCTTTACCTGCTCTGCGATGTCTTCGTAGGACTGATCTGCCTTAGGCATAATCACAGGGAGGTATTCCACAGTAATCTTGTGAGGACGAGGCAAAGTCTTGTGACGTGGCAGAGCCTCGAAAGCACCAGTAATGCGCACAGGCAGAATGGGTACCTGCAACTCCTTGGAAAGAATAGCGAAGGTCTTCTTGAACTCACCCATCTCGCCAGTATTGGTGCGACGTCCTTCGGGGAATATCATCAAGTTCTTGCCAGCACGAAGCACCTGAGCCATATGCTGGATGGAGTTCTTGAGGTTTGACATCTGCATGAGGATAACATTACTCTGAGTAGCGATAGAACGCTTAGCAGCAGTATTGAAATGCTCCTCGGTAGCATAGAAGTATGTGTCCTTGATGGTGCTCCATGAGAGACCACTTGTCACGATAGGTCCATCCAGGAAGCTCTCGTGGTTGGGAGCTATGATGAAAGGTGCGTTGGCAGGAATATTTTCCTTGCCCTTGATGGAGAGACGGAAATACAGATGATTCAGTCCCTTGAACAACTTAGCTCCCAAAGGAAGCATAGCAGAGGGAACAGAAGGCACAAGAGCTGGTGTGTTGGTAAGCAACTGATGCCAATCAATATCCTCAGCCACATCCATGTGTGTCTTGGCCTTGGAAATGTGCTTGGCAAGGTTCTCCAGGGTGGCATACGAGAGGATGCTGTCGGCATTTACCTCTGCACCGAAGGTCTGCATGATGAACTCCTGCATGCTGACACGGTCCAAAGAGTCAAGGCCGAGGTCGGTCTCGAGATGGTCGGTGGGGCGAACCACATCCAACTTCTTTTCCTTCATGACATAGTCGCGCATGATGCGGTATTCCTCCATATCGGGCTCTACTATTTTCTCCACCTGGGTGTTGGCGGTGGAAACGCCGTTCTTGAGCATGTCCAGAACCTTGAAGCGCTGTATCTTGGACAAACGTGTGCGGGGCAGAGCACCGTGAAGCACGAAGATGGACATCACCTTCTTGTAGTTCATGGCCTCGTTGTTGTAGGGCTCGAGCACCTCGCGCTTGAGCAAAGCCTCTATCTCGGCATCGGTCTTGCCCTGGGCAATGTCGTCCTGGGGCACGATAACGGCAACGAGCTTGTCGTTGTAGAACGAGACGGCACACTCCTTCACATACTTGTCGTATTTCTCAAGCTTGAACTCAATCTCCACGGGCTGCACGTTCTTGCCGTTGGAAAGGACTATGATTTCCTTCTTTCTGCCGGTGATGTACACCCTGCCCTTCTCGTCGAAGCGGGCAAGGTCGCCTGTGTGCAGATAGCCGTCCTCATCAAATAGGGCCGCGGTTTCCTCGGGGCGGTTGTAGTAGCCCTTCATGACGTTATCGCCCTTCACACAGAGTTCGCCATCGATAATCTTGCACTCGCAACATGACAAGGGGAGACCCGAGCATCCGGGGATGATGTCGCCAGGACGGGTGAAACTGATCATGGGCGATGTCTCGGTCATGCCATAGCCCTCGAGCACGGTTATGCCCAGGGTCTTCATGCCATTGCCTATCTCGGTATCCAGCGCAGCACCACCGCTGACGCAATACTGGAGATTACCGCCCAGATTCTCATGCACACTGGCGAATATCTTCTTGGAGAATCCATAACTGCCCACCTTCTCGCACAAACTGTATAGTGCGCGAGCCACAGCACCCTTTGCATCTATCTTCTTCTTGATGCCATAGTAGAGTGTCTGCCAAAGACGGGGAACGCCAACCATTACCGTTACCTTGCCTCTTTGCAGAGCCGCCATGATGTCGGGACCTGACATCGTGGGGCACAGCACAACCTGCGATTCGGTGAATATGGGGGCTACAAGTGTGCCCACCAGGGGCATAACGTGATGCAGGGGCAGGAGGATGAGGGTGCTGCTGTTCTTGTTGAAGATGGGCACCTCCTTGGACGAGATGGCATTGATGTTGACCAGCAGGTTGTGGAAGGTGAGCATTACTCCCTTGGGGAAACCTGTGGTACCAGAGGTGTAGAGAATTACACACACATCGCTGTCCTCGAAACTGATGCCAGTTTCCTTTGTCTCAGCATGAGCCGTGAGAGTGGAGAGATCGTCCATGCGCAGGACGGCGGTCTTAACACCGGCCTTCTCTATAGCCTGGCGAGCCACCTGCTCTGTCTGCTCGCTCACCCAGATGGCCTCGGGCTGGGCATCGTTCATGATGTATGCCACATCGTCGGCCGTGCTGCTTGCATCCACGGGAATGGCAATACCACGATTCTGCCATATAGAAAAGAAACTGTATATCCATTCAACACAGTTCTCGGCAAATACAAGTGTCTTGGCACCCTTTTCCTTAGAAACATATTGGGCATACTTGCGAATATTGGCAAGCATTTCGGCATAGGAAATCTCCCCAGTAGGAGTCACTATGGCCACACGGTCAATGACCTTGATCTTGTTTTCGTAAAACATATATTATGTGATTTATTGTTTTGACAAAGTTACTGATTTATTTCTAAAAAATCAGCAATATTGCCGACTATTTTAACACACCGTAGATAAATATACCCTAAAATTGAGCGGCAAACCTTTATCTGAAGACTCAGACGGGTATGCCGCTCAAGACAGGATATTACTTTATATTAATTTTTGAGTCTAATTCCTTAACAATTAGAACGCAAAGTTCAAACCGATACCGAATGCGTTGTTGTTACGAGAGAACTTATTTTGGATACCATTAGCATCGGTAAGCTCACGATTCTGATAGAAGGTGTGCATATAACCCAAGTCAATATTCAAAAGCTTGCAAGGATAGATGCGAAGACCACCACCGATAGAGTTGCTGCTGAGAGTGAAATCTGTATCGCTCATGTAAGCGTCAGACAAACCGAAGCTGGTGTTCTGCCAAGAGAAAGAAGCAGCAACCCACTTACAGAACTTGTACTCCACAGAAGCAAGGAACTCCTGAGTGTTGTTATCAACGAGGTCGTTCATATTAACCTTCTGGTTGTTAACATAACCATCCTTAGTAGCACTCTTGTCGAAATAGTAACGCCAAGAAGCAGCAACCTTCAGGTTCTCGATAGGACGATACTGAGCACCAATAGTCAACAGACCAGGCATGTCGGTACGAACATTCTGACCATCCTTATAGAGAGGAAGAACCTCTGTTACAGCAGCGCTCTCGGGAGTTGTTGTGTTCTTGAGGTTAATCTTTGTCTGGAACTCATACTTAGCAGCAAGTTCCAAACCCTTGATGGGACGGTAGTGAACACCGATGATGGGAGTGATACCGAAACCTTGCTGCTGGCAATCCAAAGACATACCAGGAGCGGCTTGACCATTTACGCTAACACCGTCAATACCACCAACATAAGCACATGTTGCATATACACCACGAAGACCAACATAAGCAGAAAGGTTATCAAGGAACTTGTAAGTACCACCTACCTGGAAACCGAAATAGTTCTGCTTACCCTTCATATAAGGATTAACTGTATAAGCTTTGAAATTCTGCTGACCGAAAGCGGCAGCATCCTGCTGCATCTTAGCCATAGCATCAGCCTGGCTCATACCCTGCTGCATGTAGCCTATAACAGTTGACTGACCATAAACTTGCGCCCACTGTTCTGCAATAGCAGTAATACCATTCTTAATAGTCAATGCCTCCAAAGAACCCAAACCATTCTCGAACTCGCAAGTACCACCACCTGCTACTACACCGAAGCGAGCTGATACGCTCCACTTGTCCTGAACATAAGCGAAGTCAATTGAGGGAACAACGGGAGCAAATGCCTTGCCCTGGAACTCATGGGTAGCCTTGCCATCCTTCAGTGCGAAGAGAGGGAAAGTGCTCTGGATTGTGCGGGTCTGCATAGCGGTCATTGAAGATGCGCTGATGTGCCAGCCCTTATTCAAGAAAGCCTGACCAGCGGGGTTAGCATAAAGGCTGGTGAGGTTGATGTCGGCTTCCTGAGAGAAGAAGCGCAAGCTGTGTGCATTCTGATTTGTTGTTGTCAACAGACCACCAGCAAAAGCTGATGTTGCAGCCATAGCTATGGCCAATGAAGTTACAATCTTTTTCATACTTTTTTACCTTGTTTGTGTAAATTCGAGTGCAAAGGTAGCACATTTCCGTAATATATGTGCACAAAATTAACAAATTTCTACAATGAAACATCATTATTTTTTCTAACCGATACTTACGGGCACCAAAAACACCTTATTTATTATATATATATATTATTCCCTTTGCACAAAATGGTATTCTCCCCATTATTTTAGGACTTTCCCCATGGTGTAATCATTATTTACCCTTACCTTTGCACACAGAAAGGCCACAGATAGTCTATAAAAACACAATACATCGTCTGGATAAAGACAATACATCGTGTGGCAGACAGGAATACATTGTTTGAAATAACAAATAAAATCAAAGTATATGAAGAAATCATTTTTTGGCGCTATCTTGGCTCTCACAACCTTGTGCGCATACAACACCAACACGGAGAACATCACAGAAAAGACAACAGACCTGACTGGCGCATGGAACATTACCGAAGCCAAGGGACTGAGCACCGATAGTGCAGAGACACTCCCCTTCATCCACTTCACCGATAGTGGTACCATCAATGGCAATGCTTCGGTCAACACCTTCTTCGGTCGTTTCACCAGCAATGGCGATAGTTTGAGCATGTACGACATGGGAGCAACCATGATGATGGGTAGAAGCATGGAGCTCGAGATGGCCATAATGCAGGCTATGGAGCAATGCACCACCATCGAGATGCTTGACTCTGTGCTCTATGTCAAGGATGCTGAGGGCAACAGAATCATGACTCTGGAGCGTAGCGACGCACCTGCCATGTAATAGTTCTCACACTCGATAGTTGCGGTTCCCCCAAAAAACACTCTACCGCATCGATTAGATACATTAAGACTATAAAACATATCTTACCTCATATTTTGCACATTTCGTTGTCAACATGTGCAAAATATGAGGTTTATTTATACACTTTTCTTAATATTTGCAATTTTTGTGTTAAAAAACACCTTGTATTGCCACATAGAAAAGTTAAAAAAACTATCTTTGCATCAGAAAAACGTCGTTTTAAATATATAAAAATTACAATCTCAATGACCGAAGCTGGCTATATTGCCCAGGGCGACATGGCTCTAAAGGAGAGGAACTGGAAGGTATGTCTTGATAGCTACAAAGAGGCCATCAAACTGAATCCCCAAAGCGAAGCACTCGTAAAAAGAGAGATGGTCATGAGGATTATAAATTACTACAACAAGGATTTGCTCAACCCATAGTGGCGGCGCACTGAAAAATCCCCTTTTATCTCACCCAAAAGGAAAGTGTGCTTTAAAAAAACTCGCCACTAAAAAAACTTGAACCTAACAAACACTATGGCTAAATTCAGAGGGATAATCGAAGTTGACACCGAACGATGCAAGGGTTGCAATCTTTGTGCCGTGGCATGTCCGCTAAATCTAATACATATGTCGACACAGGTCAATCACCATGGTTATACCTATGCCATGCAAACCAACGAAGCACAATGCAATGGATGTAGCAGTTGTGGCATTATGTGTCCAGATGGATGCATCACCGTTTATCGTTCAAGACAATAACACACACGACATGCAGAAAGACAACGATATACTATTGCTCAAAGGCAACGAGGCCATAGCACATGCCGCCATCAGGTACGGCTACGATGGATTCTTCGGTTATCCTATAACCCCTCAAAGCGAGATACTCGAGACACTGACCTTGCTAAAACCCTGGGAAACAACAGGCATGGTGGTGCTACAGAGCGAAAGCGAGGTGGCAAGTATCAATATGATATATGCTGGTGGTGGCACAGGTAAGTGTGTGCTGACATCTTCGTCGAGCGTTGGCGTGTCGCTGATGCAAGAGATTATCCCCTATATGGTATGTGCCGAGACACCTGGTTTGCTTGTCTCCGTTCAGCGTGGAGGCCCCGGTCTTGGCACCATCCAATCATCACAAGGCGATTATCAACAAGCCGTTTATGGCGGAGGCAATGGCGATTATCACACCATTGTGCTTGCACCATGCTCGGTGCAGGAGAGTTGCGACATGGTGGGGCTTGCCAAGGATTTGATGTTCAAGTGGAGAACCCCAGTTATCATCCTCTCGGACGGTAGCATCGGGCAGATGATGGAAAAGTGCATTTTGCCCCCATACACCCCACGACGCACCGACGAAGAGATACTCCAGCAATGCCCTTGGGCAGCAAACGGATTGGGGTTGAAAGGCAGAAAAAGCAATGTGACAACAAGTCTGGAGCTGGATCAGGTATTGATGGAAAAGCGCAACAAGGAACTACAAGCCAAATACAGACAAATAGAGCAAGAGGAAACAAGGACAGAACACTATCTCACCGACGATGCCGAGACGGTGATAGTGGCCTTTGGTTCTGCCGCACGCATATCCATGGGGGCCGTTGACCTATTGCGCAAGAATGGGCACAAGGTTGGATTATTGCGTCCCATAACACTATGGCCATTCCCCAACAAAGAAATCCTCGAACTTGCAACAAGGGTAAAACGCATTGTCGTTGTGGAACTTAACGAGGGACAGATGCTTCGCGATGTTCAATGGGCAGCACAGTTCCGTTGCCCCATAGACTTCATCGGACATAGTGGTGGAGTGGTCATCACCCCCGACGAGATAGTCGACAAGGTGTGCAACGCCCAGTAACCATCCCCACCCTCTCTCTCCTCTCACCACCCCATTCTACACTCTCAAACCTATACAAAGTATAAATGGACGACAATACAATAAAATCTCCCGAGAATATCGTTTATCAGAAACCACGCCTGATGAACGACACCGCCATGCACTATTGCCCTGGATGCGGACACTCTACGGTGCACAAACTCATAGCAGAGGTCATCGACGAGATGGGCATAGAGGACAAGACCATAGGAGTTTGCCCCGTGGGATGCGCCGTCTTTGCATATCGATACATAGACATAGATTGGATAGAAGCAGCACATGGTCGTGCCCCAGCATGCGCATCGGCGGTAAAACGCCTTTGGCCTAAGCATCTGGTGTTTACATACCAAGGCGATGGCGACCTTGCATGCATCGGCACAGCCGAAACCATACACTCGCTCAACCGAGGAGAAAACATCACCATCATCTTCATCAACAATGCCATCTATGGCATGACAGGCGGACAGATGGCACCTACCACACTCATGGGTATGAAAACCAGCACTTGTCCCTATGGCCGAGAAGCCAGCCTGCATGGTTTCCCATTGAAAATCAGCGATATTGCTGCCACGCTAAGGGGCACTTGCTATGTCACCCGACAGGCCGTAAACACCGTAGGAAATATAGCACGCGCCAAGAAAGCCATACGCCAGGCCTTCGAGAATAGCATTAACGGACGAGGCTCTTCGTTGGTAGAAATCGTCAGCACATGCTCGGCAGGTTGGAAAATGTCGCCAAAACAGAGCAACATTTGGCTTGCCGAAAATATGTTGCCCTACTATCCCCTTGGCGATCTGAAAAACACAAACATCTGATACCATTGACTATTGTATATGAAAGAAGAAATCATCATATCTGGCTTTGGCGGACAAGGTATCCTGTCTATGGGAAAGATACTAGCATATGCTGGTATCATGGAAGGCAAGGAGGTAACCTGGATGCCATCCTATGGGCCAGAACAACGAGGAGGCACGGCAAATGTCACCGTTATCCTCTCGGACAAGCGCATCACCTCACCGATACTCAACCACTACGACACGGCCATTGTGCTCAACCAACCCTCGATGGACAAATTTGCTCCATTAATCAAATCTAGTGGCACACTTATCTACGACCCTGCAAGCGTACTTACTCCCTCGACACGAGAAGATATCAGCATCTATAGCATAGAGGCTCTTACAGAGTCCGTAAAGCTCCGCAATGCCAAGGTTTTCAACATGCTTCTGCTTGGCGGACTTATCAAAGTGCGACCCATAGTGGGCATCGATGATGTAGTAAAGGGTTTGCGCAAGGCTCTTCCCGAACGACACCATCATCTAATACCCATGAACGAAGATGCCATACGCCGAGGGATGGAGATTATTAAAACTGAAAGATAAAAAACGGACTTGCAGAGCTTGATGAGCTAAGGCGAATAAAACTGAGTGAGCAACTAATACAAAGTCAAGGCAACGATTAAAGGTGAAAACAAAAACCAATAAAATAATCATTAAAACTATTCTATGAAAAACGAAAAACAACACATCACTTCGTCTGCGGCGTTTGCCGACACAAAGCCGCATTATGAGATACTCGACGGACTTCGTGGTGCAGCTGCACTGATGGTGGTGTGGTATCACGTGTTCGAGGGCTTTGCCTTTGCCGAGGGTACTGGCATAGACACCTTCAATCATGGTCATTTGGGTGTGGACTTCTTCTTCATGCTTTCGGGCTTCGTTATCAGCTATGCCTATGACGACCGTTGGCAGGGCAGCGATGGCAAGCGCCTCACGATGGGCAATTTCTTCAAGCGCCGTCTCATACGCCTGCATCCCATGATAATAATAGGT
>JAFYMW010000058.1 GCA_017548165.1 Bacteroidaceae bacterium | reverse complement strand
GTACCTACCTTGAACTCAACCTCAACACCCTCCTCAGCGAAGAGAGCAGCAGCAGTCTCGCGGATTACCTTCTCCTGTGCCTCGAACTCGTAGAGGATACCAGTCAGAGGAACCATGATTTCGGGATGGGGATCGCCACCTTCCTTCTTGATCTGCACAGCAGCACCCAGGATGGCGCGTGTCTGCATCTCGGTGATCTCGGGATATGTGTTACCCAGACGGCAACCGCGGTGACCCAACATGGGGTTAGCCTCGCAAAGGCTCTCAACACGCTGCTGGATGTACTGAACGGTTACGCCCATAGCGGCAGCCATCTCCTCCTGACCCTTCAGATCGTGGGGAACGAACTCGTGCAATGGGGGATCGAGCAGACGAACGTTAACGGGACAGCCGTCCATTGCCTTGAAGATGCCGTAGAAGTCAGCCTTCTGGTAGGGCAACAACTTAGCAAGAGCAGCCTTACGACCCTCAGCGTTCTGAGCAAGAATCATCTCACGCATAGCAACGATCTTCTCTGCCTCGAAGAACATGTGCTCTGTACGGCAAAGACCGATACCAACGGCACCGAAGTCGCGAGCAACCTGTGCATCGTGGGGAGTATCAGCGTTGGTACGAACAACCAACTTGGTGTACTTCTCACAGAGAGCCATCAAGTCAGCGAAGTCACCGCTGAGCTCAGCAGCCTTGGTCTCAACCTGACCGTTGTAGATCTCACCGGTGGTACCGTTCAATGAAATGTAGTCACCCTCCTTCAATACGAGGCCGTCTACCTCAACGGTGCGAGCCTTGTAGTCAATGTTCAGAGCACCTGCACCAGATACGCAGCACTTACCCATACCACGAGCCACAACGGCAGCGTGAGAGGTCATACCGCCACGAGCGGTCAAGATACCCTGGGCAACAGCCATACCAGCGAGGTCCTCAGGAGAGGTCTCGATACGAACCATGATAACCTTCTTGCCTTCCTCAGCCCACTTAGCAGCGTCGTCAGCGAAGAATACGATCTGGCCTGTAGCAGCACCGGGAGATGCGGGAAGACCACGAGTAAGAACCTTTGCGCTCTTCAAAGCAGCCTTGTCGAATACGGGATGCAGAAGCTCGTCGAGTTTGTTGGGCTCGCAACGCTTCAGAGCGGTCTTCTCGTCGATCAGACCCTCGCGTACGAGGTCCATAGCAATCTTAACCATTGCAGAACCAGTGCGCTTACCGTTACGAGTCTGCAAGAACCAGAGCTTGCCTTCCTGTACGGTGAACTCCATATCCTGCATGTCGCGGTAGTGGTTCTCCAACTTGGTCTGCAGCATGTCGAGCTCCTTGTAGATCTCGGGCATAGCCTCTTCCATAGAAGGATACTTTGCTACGCGCTCTTCCTCAGAGATACCAGCACGCTCAGCCCAACGCTGTGAACCGATCTTGGTGATCTGCTGGGGAGTGCGGATACCGGCAACAACGTCCTCACCCTGTGCGTTGATAAGGTACTCACCGTTGAAGAGGTTTTCACCATTACCAGCGTCGCGGCTGAAGCATACACCAGTTGCAGAGGTGTCGCCCATGTTACCGAATACCATTGCCTGTACGTTAACAGCGGTACCCCATTCTGCGGGAATGCCTTCCATCTTACGGTAGAGGATAGCGCGGTCGTTCATCCAGCTGTCGAATACAGCGCAGATAGCACCCCAGAGCTGCTCGTAAGAGTCGTTGGGGAAGTCCTTACCGGTCTGCTCCTTAACGGCAGCCTTGAACTTCTTGACCAACTCCTTGAGGTCCTCAACCTCGAGCTCGTTATCCAACTTAACACCCTTAGCTTCCTTTACCTCTTCGATAATAGCCTCGAATGGATCGATATCTTCCTTGTTAACGGGCTTCATGCCGAGAACAACGTCGCCATACATCTGTACGAAACGACGGTAAGAGTCCCATGCAAAGCGAGCGTTGCCAGTCTTGCGGATCATACCCTCAACAACCTCGTCGTTAAGACCGAGGTTCAGGATGGTGTCCATCATACCGGGCATTGAAGCGCGAGCACCAGAACGAACTGATACGAGCAGGGGGTTCTCAACATCACCGAACTTAGAGTTCATCAATGTCTCGATGTTAGCAACGGCCTTCATTACGTCGTCCTTCAAGAGAGCAACTACCTGCTCCTTGCCAACCTCGTAATACTCGTTACATACATCAGTGGTGATAGTGAAGCCTGGAGGCACGGGTACGCCGATCAGGTTCATCTCAGCAAGGTTTGCGCCCTTGCCACCGAGCAGATTTCTCATGTCTGCCTTACCTTCTGCCAAACCATTGCCGAAGGTGTAAACTCTTTTCTGACTCATGTGATTTTGTTATTTAATAGGGTTAATTGTTTTTTCTCGTCATGCAAATATAGCAATATATATTGAAAAGACCTTGTAAATGCTTAATAAATTCAATAAAAATGTGTATTTTTGCATCAAACATTATTAATATTATGGCAAGAAAAAGAAAAGAACTACCTATTTTGGAGAATATTGAGATAACGGATGTTGCTGCCGAGGGCAAGTCCCTGGCACGAATAGACAACATGGTGCTATTTGTTCCGTATGCCGTCCCAGGTGATGTGGTTGATGTGAGAGTGACTCGCAAGAAGCATCATTTTATGGAGGGAACAGTGCTTCGTTTTCACAAGATGAGCGAGCACAGGCAGAAGCCCGTGTGTCCTCACTATGGTGTGTGTGGCGGTTGTAAGTGGCAATGCCTCACCTACGACCAGCAGATCTACTGGAAGCAGCGTCAGGTGATGGACAACCTCACTCGTATTGGCAAGGTGGAACTGCCCGAGTGCAGTCCTATCCTTGGTTCGGCACAGACAGAGGAGTATCGCAACAAGGTGGAGTTCAGCTTTGCCAACAAGGTGTGGAAGGTGTTCCCCGACCAGCACCCCGAGGGTCTCACTCCCTATGTGTGCGAGATTCCAGAGGATGCACCTGGTGCTGTAGGTTTCCATGCTAGCGGTGCCTTCGACAAGATTCTGCCCATCGACGAATGTCACCTGATGGCTCCCCTGAACAACCGTCTGCGCAACGGTATCCGCGAATATTGCTATGAGAAGGGACTTGCCTTCCACGATGCACGTGAGCACACCGGCCTGATGCGTAGCATAATGCTCCGCCTGAGCAATAGTGGCGAGGTGATGCTGCTTGTTCAGTTCTGCATCAAGAGCGAGGAGGAGCGCACACAGGCGATGGACCTGATGGAATGGATAAAGCAGAACTATCCCGAGGTAACCTCGCTCCTGTGGGTGAACAACGAGAAGTTCAACGACACCTTTGGCGATCTGCCTGTATATACCTATTCTGGCACCGACCACATCTTCCTGCATATGGAGGACCTCCGCTTTAAGGTAGGCCCCAAGAGTTTCTATCAGACAAACACCGAGCAGGCCTATGTATTATATAAGGTGGCACGCGAGTTCGCTGGACTGACCGGCAACGAGCTCGTCTACGACCTCTACACAGGTACTGGAACCATAGCCAATTTCGTTGCAAGGCAAGCAAGGAAGGTTGTGGGTATTGAGTATGTTCCTGAGGCAATTGAGGATGCTAAGGTGAACTCTCAGTTGAACGGCATTGACAATACTCTTTTCTATGCCGGCGATATGAAGGATATACTGAACCGTGAGTTCATAGAGAAGCACGGCCGACCGGAGGTGATTATCACAGACCCTCCACGTGCTGGTATGCACGAGGATGTGGTAAATACCATCCTGTTTGCCAACCCCGACCGCATCGTCTATGTCAGCTGCAACCCTGCCACACAGGCTCGCGACCTGCAACTTCTGGATGCACAATATCGCGTGGAGCGCATACAGCCAGTGGACATGTTCCCCCACACCCAGCACGTGGAGAATGTGGTGTTGCTGGTTAGAAAATAAACAATGTATTGTCTTGCCTCAGAGAGTGTTTTCTTCGAGGCGAGACAATATTGTTTCTGAGCACAATGTTAACTATGATTTTATTTAACTAAAGAAAATAACCATGAAGAAATTTTTCCTTATCTCCTATTTATTGGCAATGGGTTCCCTGTTTGCCAATGCCGATGTCTTTACATCCGAGTATATGACCGCCACCAAGGGTAGTCAGGTTAAGCAAGGACTAAAGGCCGAGACATATTATATCATCTCTGGTATTGATCAAAGCTCGCGAGAATATTATCTTTACGACAATGGTGGCCAGGTCAAGGGCAGTGCATCATTCTCGGGTAATAGCGAGTCAACAGGTGCACACATATGGACATTGACTCCGAGTGGAAACAATTGGGTGATAACCAATGTTGCCACCGGCAACAAGATGAATTTGGGTGGAAGCAATGGTAGCGCCATCAAGACAAATTCAAATTCACAAGTCAACGCAATTCATTTTTCTTCAGATGGTTACGTGACCATACTTAATTCAAATGGTCAAGCTATTGATATGACCGCCAATGGTGCCAATCCTACAACATGGTCGGGCACTCAGACACCCACAGGTTCGCGTCGTTTGAAGATTTACGAAGCGGAAAATATCAAGACCGAGGTGCACAAATCGCTAAGTCTTGTACCTGCTCCCAAATTGGCTGTTGTTGGTGATGGAGAGTTTGTCTTGCAACCAGGTTTCACCATTTCTGCCACTCGATTCTCTGACAGCAATGTTCAAAATCAGGTGCTGGCCGATGTGTCTCGTTTTATGACCACCATAAATAGTGCCACTGGCCTTTCATGCGTTGCCATTACCGACAATGCCGATTTTACCATCAAGGAAAATGTTGAAATTGCCACCGAAGGCTACATACTTGACATCACTACCGAAGGTGTCACTATTGAAGCATCTTCAGCCAAGGGTGTGTTCTATGCCATGCAGAGTTTAATGCGTCTGTTGCCACCCAATGTTATCCTTGGCAAGCCAGGAGAGGCAGGAGCAACATACTCATTGCCCGTGGCAAGAATCGAGGACGAACCACGCTTCTCTTATCGTGGTTTCATGCTCGATGTTAGCCGTCATTTCTTTACCGTTGACGAGGTGAAGAAGATGATTGACCTGATGGCCATATACAAGATGAACGTGTTCCACTGGCATCTTACCGACGACCAGGGCTGGCGTGCCGAGATAAAGCAGTATCCATTGCTCACCAGCACAGGCGCTGAGCGCAGAAGCAGTTATGACACTCCCATTACCAAGGTGGTGGAGAATGGTCACACATACTGGACAGGCGAGGGTGCACAGACAAACCGCAAGTATGGTCCTTTCTTCTACACCCAAGAGGAGATGAAGGATGTTGTGCGCTATGCCGCAGAGCGACATATAGACGTGTTGCCCGAGGTGGATATGCCCGGACATTTCGTTGCCGCTCTTGCCGCTTATCCCCAGTTCAGTTGTCACCCCAACTCTGCACCTCAGGTGTGGATCAATGGCGGTATCAGCACCGATGTGCTCAATGTGGCAAATCCCGAGGCGGTGCAGTTTGCCAAGAACATCATCACCGAGCTTTGCGAGATATTCCCTTATCCATATTTCCACATCGGTGGCGACGAGTGTCCTACATCTCAGTGGGAGACCAACGCCCTGTGTCAGGAGAAACTTGCCGCAATGGGCAAGACCAGCTATCGTGCCTTGCAGACAGAGTTTATCCGTGAGATAAACGAGCACCTCGCCACTCTGGGCAAGAAGATTTTCTGTTGGAACGAGAGCATCACCGACAATGGTGCCGACCTCGACCTGATGAAGAAGTCCGGTGCCACCATCATGTGCTGGAATCCCTGCCAGAGCGGTGCGGCAAAGGCTGCCTCTATGGGACTTAACGCCATCATCACAGAGTGGGGTAGCGGATGCTACTACATCAACCGCCGACAGAGCAACGACTACGGCGAACCCACTGGTGCAGGTGGTGGAGGCGACGATGTCTACTCTACATACAACTACATACCTGTTCCCACTAATATCAGTGCCGACGTGGCAAAGTATTACATTGGCGTTCAGGCAACCTTCTGGACAGAGCATGTCAGCAGCAACGAGTATCTCGAGTATGCCGCCTTGCCACGATTCATGTGTATTGCCGAAGCAGGTTGGACACCACAGGAGCAGAAGAACTGGAACAGCTTCGTTAAGCGCATGACAGTAGACACCCAAATGCTCGACCTCGGCGGATATGTCTATGCTCGCCATTGGATGGAGAACTATGTTCCTCGTCAGGCTCCAGCTTCTGTCCTCTCTGACGGCAGTCAGGTTACTTTTACCAACAAGAGTGCCGACCGTGGCCAATGTCTGCGCGATGACGATGGCACACTCAACGGCCAAGGCTCTGAATGCACCAAGTGGACACTCGAGGCTGCTACTGGCGAAAACCAGTTCTATATCCGTAGCAACGTCAGCGGTAAATATCTCTATGCTGCCAATGGCAATAGCGGTACTATGGTAGAACTCAGCGACAATCAGAAGAGTGTGTGGACATTCGACACCAGCACATCACCTGGTTATGTTGCCATCTGTTACAATACCACTTCGGGCAATGCCATTAACAACAATGTCAGCAATGCCACCAAGACACGCCTCTTTGCTCATGGCACTGGCAATGGTGCTTCGTTCTGGGCGGTGGCATCAGAGACAAGCAATAATCTCAAGGATGGCGAAACAGGTGTTGTGGTTTACAACTATTATTATCGTGGTATCAGTGTTGGTCAGAAAGAGTTTGCTCTCACGGCAGGTTCGGCATATCCTTCATTTACAGAATATGTCCCCAATGGATATGCAGCAACATCTTCAACTCCCCTGTCGGGCACTGTTCATCTGAAGAGCGAGACAAAGGAAATAGCCGTAGAGAAGGTTCCAGAGAAAGGTCGCTACTACCGTTTCCATAATACCATAACCAAGACAAATCTCTCTGCAGATGTTTCCACAGAATATACATATAGCACTCACGACAATGACGCAAGCACCATATTCTATTTCTCCGATGCATCCTTGCATGCCTACGATCGTGGTATGTACCTCAATGGTGCCACTCTTGTAGCATCTGCAGACGAAGCCGCGCGCGTAAGCATCCTGCCTAGCGCTGCCAAGACTATGGATATGTGCAATATCATCAGCAATGAGTCAGATTATCTTCGCATCCAAACCGACATCACCAAGGCCAATATCGTTGGCGACAAGACAAAGGCAAGCAAAGCCAAGGCATACGATTTCTATCCCAGATATGTGTTGTCTCTTCCTGTTGTTGTAGATGCAAGCGGATGGGCCACTTTTTCTGCATCCACACCAGTGATCATACCACAGGGATGTGTAGCATATGTTGCCGACGAGTATACCCCTTCCACATCCACCGTTGTTCTCAAGGCCATTCAACCTGGTGGCACCATAGCAGCCAATACAGGCATATTGTTGCAAGGCACACCTTCAACAACCATAGAGCTCACCATCACAGAACGCGGCAATGCCTATGATGCCAACCTCCTGCACCCTTCTGTGGTACAGACACCTGTGCCTTCAGATGCTACTGCCTATGTATTGTCATATGCCAATGGTGTAGCATCTTTCGTAAAGCAGTCAGATGATAAAACGCATTTTTCTGCACATAGCGCATGGCTCAACATCGATGCCACCGATCTTCCACAGAGCATTGCCATCTCTATTCCTGGCGAGGAAACCTCAATATCCTTACCAACCTCAAATCCTCAAGGTGTGAATACTATTTATAACACCAAAGGACAAACTCTGCGCGTTCCACAAAATGGTGTCAACATCATCAATGGCAAGAAGGTTGTGGTAAGATAACGACACAGAAAGTTTTCTTTATCTTCCCCCCCCAAAAAAAAAAGGATAATCCGTGGCGATTAACGGTGAGCGGTGAACGGTGAGCGGTGAGCGGTGACTGCTTGCTAATGCAAAACAAGATGGCACCACGCAATGTGATGCCATCTTTATTTATTGCCATAGAACAGATGACGAAAAGAAGGCTTCCCATTATCATCATAACGCTAATGACCGATTTGAGTTTAATGAAAATAATCCGTGGTACCTCGTTGGGTGAGGGCTCCCCGCTCCCCGTTAAACGCTCCCCGCTCCCCGTTAAACGCTCCCCGCTCCCCGCTAAACGCTCACCGCTCACCGTTAAACGTTACTCTCCCAGTCCGCCATCGTCTCCGCCGCCAGAGGTGTTGCCGCCGTTGTCGTCGGGCTCGTCACCGGGCTTTACGGTAGCCTTGTCGTTGAGGGCAAGCTTCTCGGCCTTGCGAGCCTCGGCCTGACTCTCACGAGAGCCAACATAGGTGAAGGTGGCCTCGTTTATCAGCGACTTGAATCGGCTGCT
>JAFYMW010000057.1 GCA_017548165.1 Bacteroidaceae bacterium | reverse complement strand
ACCTCCAATATTCGAGGAGGCTCGTCCCGTTTTGCGAGTGCAAAGGTAAAACTTTTATAGAAACTGGCAAAGGAATGCTAAAGAAAAGTTAAAGAAAAATAAACAAAAGGTGTAAAACAGACAATAATAGCGAACAGAATGAGGAGTACACCTTATTATATAATATATAGGACGATGCGAGAGGATTTCAGGTTACCCCTCCCCTACTATTCGGGAATATAATATCTATAGCACTCGAATAATAGTCACAAATAACCATCAAAACGACACTTCCACCTTTCAATAAGTCAACATGAAGCCATTATACCTTGTAGATACAGAACCATTAGGACTAGCTAAGAACAAATTCTGCTCAAAACAGCACAAGCTATTGGCAAATTCATTATCTTTGTAGCGCAAAAAAGCGCAAAGCGCATTAACCTAAACATTCAATCTATGAAAAAAGAAATCGAACTCAACCCAAATAAACTCGTCGCTTATCTGGGCAAACCTTGCAAGGAATTCACCAAGGCCGACATCATCCGTTTCATTCAGGAGAATGAGATACGCATGGTAAATTTCATGTACCCTGCTGGCGATGGCCGACTGAAGACTCTGAACTTCGTCATCAACAATCGTGCATATCTGGATGCCATACTCACCTGTGGCGAGCGCGTAGACGGCAGCAGCCTCTTCCCATTCATCGAGGCAGGAAGTAGCGATTTATATGTATTGCCCCGTTTCTGCACCGCCTTTGTCGATCCCTTTGCTGAGATTCCCACCCTGTCTATGCTCTGCTCTTACTTCAACAAGGATGGCGAACCTCTGGAGAGTTCTCCCGAAAACACTCTTCGCAAGGCATGCCGTGCCTTCAAGGAAGTTACTGGTATGGAGTTTCAAGCCATGGGCGAATTAGAATACTATGTCATTGCCCCCGACGATGAGATGTTCCCAGCCACCGACCAAAAGGGTTATCACGAATCGGCACCCTATGCCAAGTTCAACGAGTTCCGCACCCAGTGCATGGCATACATCGCCCAGGCTGGAGGACAGATTAAATATGGACACTCCGAGGTTGGCAACTTCACCATTGATGGCATGATATACGAGCAGAACGAAATAGAATTCCTCCCCGTAAATGCCGAGAATGCTGCCGACCAACTGATGATTGCCAAATGGATAATCCGCAATCTGGCATACGAGATGGGTTACGACATCACCTTCGCCCCCAAGATTACCGCAGGCAAGGCTGGTTCTGGTTTACACGTACACATGCGCATAGTCAAGGATGGTCAAAACCAGATGCTCGAAGGCGGTGCCCTCTCCCCCACTGCTCGTCGTGCCATAGCCGGAATGATGCAGTTGGCACCCTCTATCACCGCCTTTGGCAACACCAACCCCACATCATACTTCCGCCTTGTGCCTCATCAAGAAGCTCCCACCAACATCTGTTGGGGCGACCGCAACCGCTCCGTGCTGGTGCGCGTGCCTCTGGGCTGGGCAGCCAAGAGCGACATGTGCAAGATTGCCAACCCTTTGGAGGAAGAGAGCAACTACGACACCACACAGAAGCAAACTGTAGAGATGCGCTCTCCCGATGGTTCTGCCGACATCTACCAGCTCATTGCCGGCCTATGCGTAGCATGTCGTCATGGTTTCGAACTGGAAAACGCTCTGGAGATAGCAGAAAAGACCTATGTCAACGTGAACATACACCAGAAGGAGAATGCCGGCAAGCTCAACTCCCTGGAGCAATTGCCAGATAGTTGCGAAGCCAGTGCCGATTGCCTGGAGAAGCAACGCGCCGTGTTCGAGCAGTACAATGTCTTCAGTCCTGCCATGATAGACGGCATCATCAAGCGTCTGCGCTCCTATGGCGACAAGACACTCCGTGCCGACATCAACGGTAATCAGGAGGAAATGCTCAAACTGGTTAGCAAATACTTCCATTGCGGATAATGAACGGATGAGAGGTGAGCGTGGAGCGGTAGTTTTCGTTTTCAGTTAATATAAAGCGGTGATGCTATGAAAAGACTACTTAATATCCTTGTTGTACTGGGGGCTTGCGCTATGGCCAGTTGCTCTGCCTATAAACATGGCACCACATCCGAAAAGGATTGGGTGCGCGTTACCAATGGCAACCTCTGGTTAACGGCCCAAGGCGACACAGTACAAGCACATGCCCCAGGATTTCTAAAGATAAAAGACACCTGGTACATGGTTGGCGAAGACCGTGGCAGAGAATGGCGACCCGATGTGAATCTCTATAGCAGCAAAGATCTGCAAAACTGGACATTCGAAAAGAAAATAATAGAAAACGGAGTCACCAGCCCCGAGCTCGGCACCCGTCGCATGATAGAGCGTGCCAAACTGCTCTACAACAAGAAGACCAAGCGCTACGTTGTATGGTGCCATTGGGAGTCTTCAAACTACGGAGCCTCGGAGGCAGCATGCTTCTCATCCCCCAACATCAATGGTCCCTACCGCATGGAATGGAGCGGACGACCTTTGGGGATAAAGAGCAGAGACTGTAATATTTTTGTCGACACCGACGGCACTGCCTACTTCATCTCCACCACCGAAGAGAATCAGCACCTGGGCCTCTTCCGCCTCTCCGACGACTACCTCTCCATCGTGGAGCACACCCAACTCTTCCCATGGCAAAGGCGCGAAGCACCAGCCATAGTACGTCTAGGCAACAAATACTTCATGTTCTCCTCTGCCTGTACCGGTTGGGCACCCAACCAATGCAAACTCTCATGGAGCTATGATTTGAAAAGCGGATGGAGCCAACTGGAAAACATCGGCGACAACAAAGCCTTCCGCACCCAACCAGCTGCCATATTGAAGATTAAGGGAAGCAAATCCACCACCCACCTCTATGTTGGCGACAGATGGAAAGACCCCACCCTATCCCAATCCAAGACCATCATCCTCCCCATTACCTTCACAGACACATCTTGCCACTTCCAATACAGAGACAGTTTCGAGATAAACTTCAAGACCGGCGAATGGAGAGAATGTGAGAGATGAGAGGATATTAACGGTGAGCGTGGAGCGTGAAGCGGATAATCAATAAAAGTCAATAGGCAAAGAACCAAGAATCTTGTCTATTGACTTTTGTTCTTGTTAATAGAATGTAATCTTATTATTGCTGTCCGGTAAAACTTTTAATATCATAAAATCCCTCCCCGAAGCCTAGTAAAATCAGGCTTCGGGCATACAATTTCCAAAAGTAAGCCCCATTAATCAAAAAGAGTTGGCTCAGGTGGTGCCTTAAGTGCTT
>JAFYMW010000056.1 GCA_017548165.1 Bacteroidaceae bacterium | reverse complement strand
TATTATTCACAAATGCGAGCGGCGAGTGCTCTTATCCACCCCCTCCGTCGCTTCGCTCCTCGTCCCCCTGTCTCAGGGGGACAGTCTGCTGTCGCGGTGAAATTGTAACCACAGTGTTCTTGCAATAACCGAGCATCCACTTTCTCCCCCTGGGCCCAATCCGTCTAATCCGTTAAATTCGTGTTCTTTTAATCCACTCGCTAAACGTTTAATAATCTGTCCTATCAGTTTGAGTTTGGTTGTCAGAATATTTTATCAAATAATCACGCATCATTTACTGCCATTCTAGAGTATATCGTTGCCGTCTATCGTGGAGATTTAGTACGATTAGTATGCTTTCACTTGTTGGTTTTATGTATTTTTTGTACTGGAAATGGCATATTTGAGGTCTATTTTCATAAAAAAACACGAAAAAGGACCTTCAGAAGATATAGTGTCTTTGCAGAGAAGTAGTACTTACTTTGCAGAGAAGTAGTACTTACTTTGCAAAGACAGTATATTGACTTTGCAAAGTTACCGCGGTGCTATGAGAAAGGCAGCATATTGACCTATAAATCTTCGCCCGAAATGCCTATAGAGAAACACATATTGGCTCGAGAACAAAATACAGATTGCAAATATGCAATTCTCGTAGGATACTTTGTCAAGTTTATTACACAAAAAGGATGTGGCCATGTGACCACATCCTTTTCTGTTAGTTATATGTCTTTGCTGTGTGCAGAAGATTACAACTTGTCGTTAGAACCGAGTACGTTAACGATCTTGTGAACGTACATCTTCTTCATGTTCTCACGAGCGGGCTTCAAGTACTGACGAGGATCGAAGTGACCGGGGTTCTCAGCGAAGTGCTTGCGGATAGCAGCAGTCATAGCCAAACGAGAGTCAGAGTCGATGTTGATCTTACATACAGCACTCTCAGAAGCCTTGCGGAGCTGCTCCTCGGGGATACCTACTGCATCGGGCAACTTACCGCCGAACTGGTTGATGGTGTCAACCTCGTCCTGAGGAACTGAAGAAGAACCGTGCAATACGATGGGGAAACCGGGCAACTGCTTCTCGATCTCTGCCAAGATGTCGAATGCCAATGGAGGAGGAACGAGCTTGCCAGTCTGAGGATCGATGGTGCACTGCTCGCGAGTGAACTTGTAAGCACCGTGGCTGGTACCGATAGAAATAGCCAAAGAGTCGCAACCTGAACGTGTAGAGAAGTCTACAACCTCCTCGGGCTTGGTGTAGTGAGATACCTCTGAAGAAACCTCATCCTCAACACCTGCCAATACACCGAGCTCAGCCTCTACGGTTACATCGTGTGCGTGTGCATACTCAACAACCTTCTTGGTAAGAGCGATGTTCTCCTCGTAGGGAAGGTGAGAACCGTCGATCATAACTGAAGAGAAACCGTTGTCGATACACTCCTTACAGATCTCGAAGCTGTCACCGTGGTCGAGGTGAAGAACAATCTGGGGATTCTCGCAACCCAACTCCTTAGCGTACTCTACAGCACCCTGAGCCATGTAGCGAAGGATGGTACCATTAGCATAAGCACGAGCACCCTTAGATACCTGCATGATAACGGGAGACTTGCACTCTACTGCAGCCTGAACGATAGCCTGCATCTGCTCCATGGTGTTGAAGTTGAATGCGGGGATAGCGTAGCCACCTGCTACTGCCTTAGCGAACATTTCACGGGTGTTCACCAAACCCAATTCCTTGTAACTTGTCATTGTTGTAATTAGTTATTAAAGGTTTAAAAATTGTTGTCTCGTTTTTATTTACTTGCCAATACAAAATTTCTTTTGTATGTAGCAGTGCAAAGTTAATATTTTTTTCGCAAAGGTGATGTGTATTTGTATAAAAATTAATAAGGATGTGGGCAATTGTAATAATGATATTGCAGTTTGCATGGATTTCTATGCCTTATGGCCCATCAGCAATGCTACTCTGGAAGGATTGACAGAGCACCACAGCACTACCCTACTCGTTAATGCTTGGCGGAATGCATGGTGTGGTTTTTCTCAAATTAGTTTGTCAAATGTTTGGTTGTGAAGATAAAAAGCCGTATCTTTGCACTCCGAAATAACACTCCATTACACCTATATAGTTACCAGCTATATATAAACCGATAATAATAAATAAGATAAAGATATGAAAAAAGGACTTCATCCCGAGAATTATCGTCCCGTTGTGTTCAAGGACATGAGCAATGGCGACATGTTCCTGAGCCGTTCTTGCTGCAAGACTAGCGAAACCGTTATCTTCGAAGGCGAGGAATATCCCGTAGTTAAGTTGGAAATCTCTAACACTTCTCACCCCTTCTACACTGGTAAGAACAAGTTGGTGGACACCGCTGGTCGTGTGGACAAGTTCATGAGCCGCTACGCAAAGACCCGCAAGTAATACCGGGAAGCGAGCAAGACTCAGTAATACCGACAAAAAAAAGAAGATATGCCATTTGGTATATCTTCTTTTTTTATATCCACTCCTTGATGAAAGTTGAACGACTTGATGGACGCTCACCGTTAAACGCTCCCCCGCTCATCCGCTCACCGTTAAACGCTCACCGCTAAACGCTCACCCGCTCACCGCTCACCGTTAATCGCTCATCCGCTCATCCGCTCACCGCTCACCGTTAATCGCTCACCGTTAAACGCTCACCGCTCACCGTTAAACGCCGAACCACCACATCTTGCAAATATCGTCCTGCAACCTTTTTGATGTCCTTGCTGAATTCTGATGTTTGTAGAGTCCAACGTAATTCGCTATTCTGTGGCGCCAAGGAAGCTTTGATCAGCGGAAGCACCTGTGCCTCGGCTCGCAACATGGCAAGGGTGTCCTGTTGTTGCAGGGAGAGGGGTGCTGATGACTTAATAAAATCGTTTATCGAAGGACGCTCCACATGTGATAGCAGATGCCATGAGAGGTTGTACAACCTCACCTCACTATCCTCGGCAGGTCCCTTGTAGGTACGATTAACGCATATCAGCGTATCCTTTTCACCTACGAGCATCTTCATCTCTACTGTTGCTGCCTCGCTGATGTTGATGGAGAGATAATCCTCGGTAAGCACCTTCAGCACCACGTTCTCATTGAAAACGTTCTTTACACGTGCCTCCATGCCGTTTTCTATGAAGTCGATACAATCCAAGCGGTTGTTCTTCGTTAGCAGTGGCAGTATGCTATCTGGCAATTGGGCAAAGATATCGCGCATGCTTGTCTGCGCTGCTGTTTCGAGGGTTGTTGCCAGTATTATGGCGGTAATAAGAAATATCTTTTTCATTGGGAATGTCTGTTACGCATCTATTGTTCCGAAATACAAGAGCAGCATACCTATGAGTATCAATGCCAGGTCTATGGCCTTGCTCTTGAGATTGGTTTCATGAAAGAGGAAGGCTCCCATCATGAAACTGATGATGACACTGCCACGGCGTACCATGCTGACAATGCTGATCATGGCATCGTCCATAGAGAGGCTGTAGAAATATGCCAGGTCGGCAGCACAGATGAAGATACTTATCAGGGGGATGGTCCATCGCCATTGGAATGGTGCATCCTGAACTCCGGTACGGCGCTCGAGCCATACCACAACAAGCATAATGGCAAGTTGGTAGAAGTTGAAATAGCTCTGTACGGTGAGTCTGTTGAGTCCCAGGCCTCCCTCGGCAGGGGAAGAGAGCAGGAACTTGTCGTACAGTCCGCTTGCTGCTCCCAGTATGGCGGCAGCAATAAGGCATAGTGACCAGCGGTTGCGGAAAAAGTCGATGCCTTCTTTCTTGCCACCTTTCTTTATCAAAAGGAACGAGGATATTGCCAACAGTACACCTGCCCATTGGAACAGATTGAGCTTCTCGCCGAAAATCAACAAGGCTCCTATCAGTACCAACATGGGACGTGTGGCATTAACTGGGCCTACGATGGTGATGGGAAGGTGCTTCATGGCATAGTATCCGCATATCCACGAACTAAGAACGATGAAAGCCTTCAGTACAATATACTTCTGCACCTCCCAACCTCCGAAAGGTGCATACCATATCATAGGAAGGAAGATGATGGAGGAGAACAGACAGTTGAGCAGCAGTATGGTGAGTACGGCATTACCACGAAGCGACTGTTTCTTGAAAACGTCGTAAAAGCCCAACAGGGTGGCACTAAGGAAGGCAAATAATATCCACATGATACATTTAATTTATTTTCTTTAATAAAGTACCTCAACAAGGAAGAGGGCATTGCCGGGAACACTGTCTCCTGCACGACAACGGTCCTTGGCTTCAATAACATGGCGCAACTGTTCTATGGTCATCCTGCCACGGCCAACTTCAACCAGCGTTCCTACTATGGCGCGTACCATATTGCGAAGGAAACGGTTGGCGGTGATGGTGAAACGCCATTGGTTGTCTCCTACCCTATCCCAGTGTGCTTCGGTAATGGTGCAGTCGTTGGTCTTGGTATCTGTATTTACCTTGGAAAAAGAGGTGAAGTCGCGATATTCCATCAACACCATTGCTGCCTTGTTCATAAGGTCGAAGTCCAAATTGCCATACATCTGCCAACTGTATGCGCGCAGGAACGGATCCTTGGAGAGATGCAGGAAATAATGGTAGGTGCGGGATTTGGCTGAAAAACGGGCATGCATGTCGTCTGCTACTTGCTCTACCTTATGCACAGCAATGTCCTTGGGGAGCATCTTGTTGAGTTTGTAGACCAACTGGTCACAATCCAACTGTCCGAAATCGAAGTGTGCCACCATCTTGCGGGCATGCACTCCGGTATCGGTACGTCCTGCTCCAACAACTTCTATGGATTGGCGCAACAGTGTGGACAGTGCCTTTTGCAACTCTTCCTGTACACTGATGCTATGTGGTTGTATCTGCCATCCATGATAAGCCGTGCCATCGTAGGAAAAGGTTATGAAATAGCGCGACATGGACTATCCTTCTGTATTTTCGTTGGTATTGACAACTTCAAACTCAACATACTCGGCTTCTCGTGCCCTACGTTCTGCTTCCTCGGCTTTCTTCTGCTCTCGCTCATAAACCTTGGTGTAGTGCTTGTTGCGCAAAGCCAGGAACATATCGCTGAGACCATAGTATATACAGGTAAATCCAAGTATCTTAAATACCGTTTCTGCTGCATCATAAGCATGGGTGATGCAATATCCTCCTATGCCTATCAGCACGAGAGGAAGAATCATGAGCAAAAGTGAAAAGGGAGAAATCTTGCGGTTGGTAATCATTCCTAGGAACTGGTTGATGCCTGCAAGAATGAGCATAGCTCCAAGAAGGATAACAAGATAGGTAACAAAACTCTCGGGGTAGACCTCCAGATAAGCACCCAAAAGCACACTGCCAATGGACATCAAAGGAAAGGTGGGACGAATGATGGCATTCTTACTGAACTTGGATATCAAATATGTAAGAATACCAAAGACTCCTGGCAAGAGAAACAATATACCTATCACACGGATTATCAATGCTGGCATATGCTGCGCATTAAAGAGTAGCAGCAAGCCCACTAGCAAAGAGCATAGTGAACGG
The DNA here is from genome assembly GCA_017548165.1 of Bacteroidaceae bacterium. Taxonomy (GTDB): domain Bacteria; phylum Bacteroidota; class Bacteroidia; order Bacteroidales; family Bacteroidaceae; genus Physcousia. Next base: position 374 of record JAFYMW010000056.1, on the reverse strand, counting down.
AAAATAGAACTGGTTATAAACTTCATAATCGTGTAACTTTAATCATTATACAAATGCTTGTGTACAAAGTTACACAAAAACATGGAAATAACCACAAATATCGCAGAATATTAACCTTGTATTAACAATAGGAGCTCACCTCTCACCGTTAAACGCTCACCGCTCACCGCTATTTATGAAATCCGTCCAATCCGTTAGATTCGTGTTCTATTAATCCATTCCGTTTTCACCTTTATTATTCACAAATGCGAGCGGCGAGTGCTCTTATCCACCCCCTCCGTCGCTTCGCTCCTCGTCCCCCTGTCTCAGGGGGACAGTCTGCTGTCGCGGTGAAATTGTAACCACAGTGTTCTTGCAATAACCGAGCATCCACT
>JAFYMW010000055.1 GCA_017548165.1 Bacteroidaceae bacterium | reverse complement strand
GCAGAGAATCATGGGCAGGGCAAAGCTCTTCAGTGCACGAGCACCGGGTGCTGCCTTTGACCAACGGCCCTTGGGGTTGTCCACCTTGGAGAGGACGATATCAAAGGTCTTCTTGGCTATCTCGGCATACTCCTGATTGCCTGTTGCAATGGACAATTGTCCGAAGGCAATAACGGCAAAGGTGTATGAGAAGATGTTATAAGGCTCTACCAGAGGATTACCCTCGCGGTCGAGAGCGAAGTACCAGTTGAGGTTGCCATCGTGACCGTACTTCTTCAGGAACTCGGCACCCTGAATGGCTGCATCCAACCATTCCTGACGCTTCTCTACCTTATTATATAATGTAGACAGCATCCACACCTCGCGGCCCTGAAGCCAGATGAACTTGTCGGTATCGAAAACCTCACCGTCGCGCTCAAGGCAGGTGAAGTAACCGCCAAACTCCTTATCGATGCTCTTCTCCATCCAGAAAGGCATCACTCTATCCAAAAGCTCAGACTTATACTGCTGAGCAAGCTGTTTGAAATCTATCATGTGTTTTGTGTTTTTTTTGATTTTAACCAGATAAACCAAAGAGTCTGGATAATCTAGGGAAAGCAGACTATCCAGATGCTCTAGTATTATTTTAATTCTTCTTGCTGGGCATGATGAGAGAAAATACCCATGCTACGATGACGCTTACTACCATACCTGTTGCACCAAAGAGGAAGAAGTTGGAATCGGTATAAGCATTCATCCAGAACACTACAGCCTCACCTGCTATGAAGCCAATCATAGCAGACCATCCCTTCACCTTGGGCATGAATACAGCGATGAAGAACAATCCACCAAGACCACTGGTGAGCAGACCAAGTATCTCGTTGAAGTAATCGAGCAATGACTGGATGTTCCATGTTGCCATGAATAGGGCAACGACCAAACCAATCAAACCGCTGACCATAGAAGCCCAACGTGCCACGACAAGCAGTTGGTGATCGGTGGTTGAAGGACGGAAGCGCTTCCAGAAGTCAACAGAGAAAGCGGTAGATACGCTATTGATGTTGCTTGAAATGGTACTCATGGTTGCGGCAAAGATTGCAGCAATAAGGGCACCGGCAATACCTGCTGGCATCTGACTCATCATGAAGAAGGGGAAGATGGCATCGGACTGTGTCATTGTTACATCCAACTCTACAGGATTGGTCTTGTAGAATGTGTACAAACCTGTACCAATCATATAGAATGCTACAGAAACGAACACGCTCATAACACCATTTACCAAAATGCCACGACCTGCAGACTTCTCATCAGAAGTAGTAAGATAACGCTGAATGACGGTCTGGTCGGAGGTGTAAGAGATAAGGTTGTTGGCAATGCCACCCACCAAGATTACCCACCATGTGGCTTGTGACCATGAATTGCTCCAATCGAAGAGACGGAATTTATCGTTCTCAAGTGCTATATCAATACATCCAGAGAAACCACCCTCTGTATTCATGGCAAGGTATATTACAGAGAAGATAGCTCCACCTACCAGAATTATACCCTGAACAACATCGCCCCAAATAACGGCCTCAACACCACCCATGGTGCAATAAACGATGGTAACCAAACCCATCAGAACAATGCAAAGATAGATATCGATACCTGTAACAGCGGTAAGTGCCAAAGATGGCAAGTAGAGCACAAGAGCCATACGAGCTACCATGAAGACACAGAACAATGCTGATGCCAACAAGCGTGTGGCAGTATTGAAACGCTGCTCAAGAATCTCGTAAGCACTGGTCACATTGAGTTTGCGGAAATATGGCAAATAGTACCAGATTACGGGGAAACTGACAAGAAGTATCATCCAAAGCATAGGATAATAGGTCCAGTCGGTTGTGTATGCCTTAGCTGGGATAGCCATATAGGTAATGGCGGAAAGCATAGTGGCATAGATACTGATACCAGCTGCCCACCAGGGAATACGACCACCTCCTTTGAAGAAGTCATCGGCACCATTCTCCTTGCGCATAAAATACATACCCATACCAAGCATAGCTGCGAGGTAGAGAACAAGCACTGTCCAATTGAGCCAACCGAAGTTCTTCTCGTTAGTAACCTCCACATGTGTCACATCTACGCTTCGTATTCCGGGCATTATCTCGCCACCGCTATAGCTCCATCCTGTGCCACCAATCTCTGCTGTGAGGCAAGCTCCAGCACGAGCCAAAAGGCTATCGCCAGGAAGTAAAGCCCATGAATCGGTGATAGTGTGATAAGTGAGTACATCTTTGCGGAACTTGTACCACTCGGGATTGTGACGCAGATAGAGACTATCCTGACGACCCTGAATTGCGCTTAAGAAAATATCAAAGTCAACACCACCAAAAAAGAGCACATGACTATAGCCAGAGGCAGCAGAAGTGCTACCCACAATAGCCTGACGATGCAGTTCGCGAGTGCCATCCTCACCATCTACCCATACTGATGCTGGTGAAGTGCGAGTCCATTCCTTAGTGGCAAGATTGAGGCATAAGCCATCGGTATGTACCTTAGCTGCAACATTGGGTACGTCCATCTTGGGCTGATAGCCACCGAAAATAAACAACGAATATCCCTTGGCAGTATTCTGTACAGCTACGCATGGCTGAATGCGACAAGTGTCGGGGATAGTGGCAACATGTGTCCATATGGTATCGTTTCCTGGCCACGCAAGACTATACACCTCACGATTAGGTAGATTACCACTGAAACCACCAGCCACATAGATATGGCCTTGTTTCTTACTTGAGTCGTAGTGGTATGCTCCAGCAAAGTTGTCCAATCCCTTGGGTAGAGAGGGGACGGCTTGATGACTACCGTCAAGACCTCTGAACTTGCAATTGGCGATAGAACCAGAACCATTGGTTCCACCTATGTACACCACTCCGTCAACAACCTGCACGCTGGCGCCATATGCCTGTGGGTAGTAACCCTTGGCTCCACCATCAGCACAAGGGATGTGAGGGAAATTGCATCCACCCCAGGTAGCAAGCTTACCATTAACCCATCCTGCATAATGCCCAGAAACACCCTTGTCGAAAGTGTCATGGGTGCCCATAGGAGGTGTGGGACTGACAGAAACACGATTCTGCCCCCAACTGAGCAAGGGGCAGAATGTCAATAGAAATAATAATAGTTTTTTCATACAAAAACGTTGTGTATGTAACTTCTTCCCTAAACTAGAATTAGAACTTGTTACAACGTTCAAAGAAGTTGATTGCCTCCAGTTCGGCACGCATGGCATCCTCCTCCTCCTGGGTGAGGTTCTGGAAGGGAGTGCGGTTGGGACCGAGGTCCAGGCCTATGAGTTTCATGATGCGCTTGCCACCCACGATGTTGCCACGGAAATGGCAGATGACATTGATAACCTCCTGTGAGAAGTTCTGCAACTCGCGTGCCTTCTCCAAGTCGCCCTCCTTCCAAGCATCGATGATGCCCACGAGGTTGATACCGTTGTAGTTGGTAGTACCACCGATACCACCCTGTGCGCCACCCATAGCAAGTGAGGGCAGGATGGTCTCGTCCTGACCATGGAGCATATCGAACTTGCCACCGGCATACAGACGGCACTGGTTGTATTCGTAGATGCTCTCGTAGGTGTACTTGATACCGGCAAAGTTGGGAATGCGGCCATCAACAGCCTCGAGCAACTTCACCATGGGTAGGAAAGCACCATTGAAGGCGGGGATATGATAGTAATAGAAAGGCAGATTGGGAGCGCCGGCAGCAATCTCCTCGCAATACTTAACCAACTCCTCGATACGACCAATCTTGGGGAATGGAGGTGCCATAGCACCAATGCCCCATGCACCTATCTTCTGTGCGTGCTCAGCCAACATGCGAGAGTTGCGAACACAACAAGAACCAACATGCACAATAACCTTGAATTCTGTGGGCAATGCCTTGGCAGCCTCCACCCAAGCCTCGGCCAGGCGCATGCGCTCTTCCTCGGTGAGCATATAGCCCTCGCCGCTACTGCCGTTGATGAATACACCCTGCATGCCGTTCTTCTGCAACATGGCAGCATAGGCGGGAATGGGTTCGAGGTTCACATCACCATTAGCATAGAAGGGAGTAAATGGAGCGTCGATAAGTCCGATAATCTTTTCCATAATGATATCCGTTTGTTTAAGTTTTGAATTTTACTTTTTGATTATATCTTCAGTTTGAAGACAATGTATTGTTTGGTTAAAGACACCGTATTGTCTCGCCTTAGACAATACATTGTAAAAGATCAGACAATACGGCGTCTTTTTTGATTACATTTCTATAGTGTAGGTCTCCCCTACCTTAGTCTTGCTTACAACGATGGTATTCGCGTCCTTTGCCTTGAACTTGACCTTCTTTCCGGCAGAGTTGCGCATGGTCTTGCTTGCGATACCGGGATACTGGATGTAGAGGGGCTGACCAGCATGGCTCTTCACGCTGACAACGGTGAGCTTGCCCTGCTTCCAGTCCTGGTCTACGGTGAAGTTGCCCACGGCCTTCAGACCATGCACATGACCCTTTGCCTCCCATGTCGAGGGCATTGCGGGAAGGAGTTGCAGGGTGTCGGTGTGGCTCTGCAGAAGCATCTCGGCAATACCGGCACAGCAACCGAAGTTGCCATCAATCTGGAATGGCGCATGAGCATCGTAGAGGTTGTAGTAAACACCACCGGCATACTGGTTCAGACCATAGTCGGTAGAATGGCGTAGAGCGTTCTTCAGGATCAGGTGCGCATGGTCACCATCCAAGGCACGTGCCCAAAGGTTTACCTTCCATCCCATTGACCATCCCGTAGCGGCATCGCCACGGAGTTTCAGTGAGTTGACAGCAGGCTGGAAGTAGGGACTTGTGGGTGCTATCTGTGTCAGGGGATAGAGTGCCATCAGATGGCTCATGTGGCGATGGTCGGGGTCGTCGCTCACATGGTAGGGGCTGTACTTCCATTCGCGAAGGATGATGTCGCCCTTGTTGATGCCATTGCGACCGTCCACCCAGGCACGGTGCTTGTCGGTGCGTGCGTCGTACACCTCTGTGTGCAGACCCTTGTCGGTCTTCTCCAGATAGTTCTTCAGCTTGGCAAGGTCCTCCTTGGTAAGCCCTGTCACCTTGCTGCCCAAGACGCTCTGTGCCTCGTCCACACAAAGCAATAGGTTGTAAATCAACTGCTGTGCATGGGCAGTACCGTCCTCCTTGGGATGCGAGTTCTGCTCAGCGCTGTACTCATCGGGGGCCTCGTAGGTGCCATCCTGTGCTACCTTCATGCGCTCGAACCAGAACTCGGCACAGGACCACATGGCAGGAAAGGCCTTGGCAAGGAAGTCCTTGTCGAGGGTGTAGCGATAGTGTTGCCACAAGTGAGTGCAGTACCATGCATTGGCAACGAAGTAGTTGGTTCCCCAGATACTCATACCACCAAACAGACTGCTCTCGGTGAAGACGGTCCAACCCTTCTCCACACCAGCATACTTTTTGGCAGCCTTCTTCCAATTCTCATCACCAGCATTCTGGATGATATAATCGAGCAAAGGCATATGTAGCTCGCTCAGGTTGGTTGGCTCTGTGGGCCAATAGTTCATCTGTATGTTGATGTTGGTATGTATGTCGGAGTTCCAAGGCGCATTACTTTGGTTGTTCCATATACCCTGCAGGTTGTTGGGAGCCAGGAGCTCGCGGTTGCTGGAGATAGCCAGATATCGGCCATAGTAGAAGTACAACTGCTCCAGGAAGCGAGCCTCTGGAGTGTCCAAGTTCTTCAACTTATTATAGTGGTCGATAAGCTCGTTTGTGGGAAGAGTGTTCTTGGCATTAAGGTCGAGCGACACACGTCCTGTGTAGGACTTGAAATTGGCAATATGGTCACACTCTATGCGTGTAAAACCCTTTTTGCATGCATCCTTAACGCGAGTCATCATCTCCTTACCAAGGTCAAACATAGATATACCCGAAGTGCGAGTCTTGGTATTGGGAGCAAAGTCAGTACCAGCAGCCATATACATAACCACCTCCTCAGCACCGAATACCTCGATACCCTTATCGGTAGAACGTACATGACCACTTCCAACAGGCACCACACACATCGTTGCCTGATATGCCACGGTTTCTAGCTGACCATTGAAGTTGGCATAGCACATTGTTGATGCATCGGTGGAATATGTAACAGGACTTGCGTTGATATCCTTACCGGGGGCGAAGGAGAAGAGCAGATGCAACTTCTTCTTACCCGTAGCCTTGTACTTCACGGCCATCACCTTGTCGGGGTTGCTCACCAGATAGGTTCTGGCATATGATGTCATATGGGGCACACTAGTGCACTCCACTCGGCATACACCCTCTTGCAAATCAAGACTGCGTACATAGTCCTTCACATCACCATCCTTACCTTGCAGGAACACACCACTTAGGTCCTCAACAAAGATGCTACCGAAATTCTTGTACTGGCCATAACCACTGCCATAGCCTTGCATATCGCTGGTTTTACCTGTCCAAAGGGTTTTCTCGTTGAACTGAATCTCATCAATATGCAGACCTCCGAAAATGCTACCGCCCAATTGTCCGTTACCTATGGGCAGAGAATACTCCATCCACACATTTCTCACTCCTGTTGCCGTAGATGGCACGTCATACCACATAGTCATGGGATTTCTTGGAGTGAAATCCTTTGCGCCCAAAGGTAGGCACACCAATGCCGCCATACCCAAAGCATAGCGCCTAAATTTCTTCTTCAATACTTCTTTTGTCATTTGTATTAGTTTATTTTATGTTTAAATTGCAAGCACCATTATATTGCCTCTGCATATGCATAACGCGCATTTGCACACGTAAAGTTACAAATTAATGCCCACAAGCAACAACGCCAAGGCATAAAGGTGTCAATGTTTACAAAAAACTTCAAAAAAAGCACTACATCATTTGGAGAATTAAATCAAAAGCCATACCTTTGCACCCGATTTCGCTGCTATAGCTCAGTGGTAGAGCGCATCCTTGGTAAGGATGAGGTCCCGAGTTCAACTCTCGGTAGCAGCTCAAAAGCAAGGAGATGTCCACATTTGGTCATCTCCTTCTTTTTGTTATTTAGTGCACAAAAAAAAGAACTATCCCCACCACTCTTTTCAATAGAGCAACGTGGGGATAGTTCGTATATCTTTGTATCTCTAAAACACAAGATAGAGAGATTATTCCTCTCTTCTGCGCATCACGCGGCGACGACGAGGACGTTCCTCCTGAACAGCCTTGTCTACCTGTACACCAGCCAATTCGGGGTCAACAAGGATACGACCGCAATACTCGCACACGATAATCTTCTTACGAGTACGGATATCAAGCTGACGCTGAGGGGGAATCTTGTTAAAGCAACCACCACAAGAGTCACGCTGTACATATACCACAGCCAAACCATTACGAGAATTCTTGCGGATGCGCTTGAAGGCGCTCAACAGACGAGGCTCGATGGTTGCCTCCACATTGTGAGCCTTCTCTTTCAACTTCTCCTCCTCGGCCTTTGTCTCGCTAACAATCTCTTCCAACTCTGTGCGCTTGATGTCAAGGTCGGTACGACGATCTGCGATAACCTGATTAGACTTGATCAACTCATCACCTCTTGTTTCCAAAAGATTCTTAGCCTCACCGATACGCTTTTGGTTCAACTCATTGTCCAAACGGAGGAATTCAATCTGCTTTGAGAAGTTCTCATACTCACGATTGTTGCGCACGTTCTGCATCTGGTTCTCGAAGCGCTCAATATCCATCTTGTTCTTCTCGATAACACCCTGACGCTCGTTGATCTCCTTATGAGCAGCAGTGATATCATCGTTGATTTTCTCAATACGAGTTTCCAAACCTGCAATTTCGTCCTCCAGGTCCTTTACCTCCAAGGGCAACTCACCACGTAGGGTCTTGATTTGGTCAATCTCTGTCATCAGAGTCTGCAGCTGGTAGAGGTTCTTCAACTTTGACTCTACATTCAGTTCTGCGGGATCTTTAACTTTTGCCATTTAAACTAAATAATGTATTGGGTTAGTATTTACTTCTGTTTTGTATAGGGGCAGATGTGGGAACTCATCAGACAGCAATCTTTCCAGAAGTTCCACCGTGTACTGTTCGCTCTCGTAATGTCCTAGAACGCCTATCTGTATCTCCTGCTCATGTCCCATATAGTAATGGTACTTCATTTCTCCTGTCAGGAAAGCATCAGCTTCCTGAGCTATAGCCTCATCAAGCAGGAACTCACCAGCACCACCGCAAATGGCCACACTCTGTATGGGGCGAGAGAGCAACTCGTTGTGCATCAGGCACTGGCAATGGAACACCTCCTTCACTCTGTCCAGGAAGAAACGACTATCCATAGGTGCGGAAAGGTATCCCACCACACCGCAATCGCCCATAGGCACCACATCTATCAGTCCAAGGCGCTCTGCCATCTCATAGTTCACACCGTCCTCGGCCTTGTCCAGATTGGTATGGGCACTGTATATGGCTATGTCGTTCTGTATGGCCAGACGCACCACACGCTGCACCTGGGTGGCATCGCTCACCTGCTTCAGTCCGTTGAAAAGCACGGGATGGTGACTCACTATCAGGTTGCACCCAAGGTCCACAGCCTCGCGCACCACCTCTTCGGTGACGTCCAGACACAATAATGCCCCTGAAACCTCCGCCTCTGTCAATCCTACCTGCAGGCCGGCATTATCATAGCTCTCCTG
>JAFYMW010000054.1 GCA_017548165.1 Bacteroidaceae bacterium | reverse complement strand
GAGAAATTATCAAATCTATTTGAATAATTTATGATAAGAATCAGCACAAGAATCTCTAATTATCTGTGATTTCTGTGGATTATTCGCCTTCGCTCATCAAGCTAAAGCAGTCTGTGTGCGATAAAAATTATTCTGTCTAAGTTCTGTTCAATCCGTTGATTTAAAAAAAACAGATTCGTCAGATTCGCGTGATTCGCGGTCTAATAAATACCACTAATTATTTTTTTTAAGAACACGAATCAAACGAATCGAACGAATCTTTTTTGGCTGGATGGGCGTTAATCGTTAATCGTTAATCGTTATTATTCACCTTTGGTTCATCAAGCTAAAGCAGTAATCGTTAATCGTTAATTCTTTGCTCTTGCCTGTTCGTTAAACTTTAAACGCTCACCGCTCACCGCTCATCCGCTCACCGTTAATCGTTAATCGTTAAACTTCACCTCTCCCAAGTTTCTCATCTGCCTCATTATCTGTGTCTGCCTCTTCAGCATGTATCGCGAAGGCTCTTTGGAACTGAACCTCAGTGGATTTGGCAACGTTGCCGCTATCAAGGCGCAATTGGCACGCGTCAGCCTGTCTGCCCCACGGCCGAAATTCTGCCATGCCACAGCATCGGCACCATATATCCCATCTCCCATCTCTATACTATTGAGATATACCTCCATTATCCTGTGCTTGTCCCACATCAGTTCTATCAACATAGTAAAATATGCCTCCAAACCCTTTCTGAACCACCCTCCCCCAGGCCACAGAAACACATTTTTGGCGGTCTGTTGTGATATGGTGCTGGCACCACGCTTGCGCTTGCCGCTCTGTCTTTCCTCCCACGCTTTGGAAATCGCATCCATATCAAAGCCATTATGTGTCAGGAACCTCTGGTCCTCACTTGCCACCACAGCCAGGGCCAGGTCGGGTGTCATCCCCTCATCCATATCCACCCAATGATGTTTCAAACGTATCTTCTCGCCTCGCGACATCTGCTGGCAACAACGTATCACCATCAGCGGTGTCACCTTTACCGGCAACCACCTGTACGCCAGCACTGCCAACACACTGCTCAGGAAGAACAGTACCACCGTCCAACAAACAAATCTCCTTATTCCTTTTATAAAACCCATAATTCTGTTACTTTATCAAAAAACTTTTCGGAGCGCAAAGATATAAATTTTAAAAAAGATATACGCTTTTTCCCAACGCATATCTCCTTGTCTAATCTGTTTTTTAGTTAACTAAACTCCTCCACACCCCTTCTGCGCAGAAGGGATATGGAGGAGATATGGTATGTATTCCTTAAGGTAGGTTCTATAAATTAGCTTTGAGTTGTTTGATGTCTATTACGCAGTAGATTTTAAATTTGAGCGAACGAACATAGTGGTCTATGTGAGTAAGTGAAAATGATAAAGCTACAAGTAAGAGGCATTAAAGAATCAAAGTCAATAGAATTCTACCAGATAAGAGATAAACTAATTTATAGAACATACCTTAATCTACTTTACCAGAACAGTCTTACCGCTCATGATATATACACCCTTGGCAGGCTTGTTGATGCGGCGTCCGCTCATATCATAGATTTCAACCTTGGCGCCGTCCTTGTCAGCCTTAATGCCATCTACAGCAGTATCAACATCAGAATCTGCTGGTGTGCTGTAAGCACCCTTGGTGATTTCCTCTATCGTAAGAGGAACGTATACCATGCAGTAACCCTTGGCCTGGTCATCACCAAAGCAGGGAGCCTCCTCAAAGAAGAAAGCAATCTTGCCGTCATCCTGCAATGTCATGGCACTATAGGCACTCTGCTGTGTACTTACCTGCAAGCCCTGAGTCCAACCGGAAGCAATCTTGGCAGAAGTGTATTTGGCATCAGTTATCTCCTTATACCAGACGGTAACATCGCGACGGTCGTAAAGTCCGCTACCTCCCTTGGGCTGAGACTGCAAGAGCAGTTTCACCAACTTGCCATCCGCATTCTTAGCATCGATACAATAAGGTTCGCCATTACAGGTATTGCTGCCACCATTGTTACAACCATTCACATTACTATCCCAACTGCCGGCATTTGTTGCCTTGTTAGTATAGGTGAACACGTTGAACTGGCGACCACCTCCACGACGTATGCTCAACAGAATCTGGCCACTGGGCAGGATCTCCACCTTGGGTTCGTCCTGACTTGCAACAGGATTCTGGCTACCGCCAAGAATGTTCCAGGTAAGACCAAGGTCGTCGCTATAGATCACATAGTTGCCTGTACCAGAGGATTTCTTCAGCAACAAGGCACCATAGATACGAGCCTTGCCTGTGCCGTTGTAGTTCTCGTCCACTGCCAGGCGTCCGCTACCGAAGAAAGCAGTATAACCGTTCTTGATGGTGGCATCATTGCCAAGGAAGAGAGTTTCTGAGATATCCTGCTTGGTCCATGTCTTACCATTGTCCTCGCTAAACACACGCACGGCTCTGTTGTGTGCTGTGGCACTGCCATTGCCGAACATCACATCGCCGGCAGCAGCCATAACCAGTACCTTCTCGCCAACCACGGCAATTGCAGCATCGCCATAGGCACAGTCATCCGTTCCGCGCTTACAAGAACCCTTGGCAATGGTCATTGTCTCGCTCCATGTGGCACCATTGTCATCGCTATAGCGCATCACCAGATCGATACCGGGATTGGCAGTACCATAGTTGTAGCGTCCGATATCATCCAGACTATAACGGTAGTCACTTACAGCTATAAGACGACCTGTAGAGGTCTTGCCGATGGCAGGAATACGATATGAGAAGGGATCGTTATCAGAGAAGAGCATCACATCGTCTGTCGCCACGAACTTGGCGATAAGAGGATTTTCTTCGGTGATGCGCTCCTGCAGCTCTGCTGTCAGTTCGAATCTCTTGCCCAAACTCTCATCACCTACGAAATAACCCTGGAAGTCAAATCCGCGATAAGCACGTGTGAAATCGATGGTGCTTGCCTTTGTTCCGTCAAAGCTGAAGAATGTCACACCTTCGCCCTTCTGCAACTTTGTGGTGATAGCACCAGTTGTATTTGTTGCTCTGATGCAACCGAGATAAGTGTTGGGATTGTTATCCTGCAGACCTTCGATAACCGTTGTTACAGGCAGACCTTTGTCGTATGCCTCAACGATGTCGGCAATCTTCTGTATTTCTTCAGCGGAAAGCACGTCCACCAGTGTCACCTTGTGATTACTTCCTGCATCGTCAAGATTGTTCCAACCGCCTGTCCAGTTAATCAAACCGCCACCGTGATTCGCACTATGATTTACCACACCAGCATTGTCGGTAGAGAACATAATGGGATATTCTGCAGAATTACTTTGCTTGAAAGTCAAAGTCTTGCCAGCAGGAGTATCGACTAAGGAAATATCTGTGTTGTTGGCACTTTGGATGCCCAGGAACTTCTGCTTGCCGATATTGTATAGGTAGTAATTGCCGTTAAACGATTTGTATACTGTCCACTGGAAGTGAGCATCATCCGCTGCAGGAGTAACGTTGGTACGAGCTGTAGAAATAGCATTGCCATTTTCTGCTGTAGCACCCATCCAACCGCGAGCTGTTACAAACGTGTAAACTCCACCATTGAAAAACTCGTCAGCGTTATTCACGACTACATCGTTGGGAACCTTGGTATAATCAATCATGGCAATCTCATCACCACTGAGTGCACCTTCGAAGAAACGTACTGAATGAATCTTACCGCCAAATTTGTCATGAGCAGTTGTGTTGTTGACTACGCCACCACCCACATAAAGTTTTGCATTTGCATTAGTAGCAAAATTGCTGAACGATTGCAAATAGTATTCTATAACAGGGTAATCAGCAGAGCTCTTCAATGCACCGTCAACATAGACAGCAAACTTCTGGTTGGTCTTGTCAATGACGTAAACCACCTTGTAGTTTGTGTTACCTGCAAACGTATGGTCTCTATAGGTGAACTTGTCGCCGCTTGCAGAAGAAGGCAGGTAGACCGGATTAGGACCATTAAGACCAAAGCCAACGTAGGGAGAATTATTTTTAGTTGCTCCAGTTATCGCCTTCGTGGGGTCGGCAGCACACACAAGGGCATAACGTGTGTTGGCACTCATCGAAGCAGGCATTGTCACATCAATGGCGATAGTGATATTCTCCTCTGCAAATACCTTTGACGCTACAGAAGGACTTACTGCATAGGGATAGGCCTGGAATTCTGTACCGCCCACAAAGGCAAAGGGCTGGGGAGCTGTTCCATCACCATTATCCTCTTTTACCTCTACTTCGGTCACAACATACTTACAACCAGTATCGGTGATATTAGTACCGGAACCCCAGTTGTACAGTTTAAACTGCTGACCGCCGTTGGTCTGGTTGAACTGTGCCGAACCGCTTACTATGATTACATAACCAGCCGCGTCGGCAGGTTTGATTGTCCATCCTGCAGAAGGCTGTGCCTTTACGCATTTCAGTGCGGTATTGTTGCTGCTGGCAGGCGAGATATATGTCTTGTCCTTGCCATTCACGATATCAAAAGTCCCATCCTGACGTGCCACGAACTTCCAGATAGAAGCATTGGTTGCAGGATTCTGCTCACCTATAATAGCTTGACCAGCACCCTTGCCTGTAGGAAAACGATTGTCGCGCAAGGGGGTGCTCATGCGATAGTATTTTCCTTCTTCAGGCTGGTTCATATTCTCTGCTGTCAATGCAGCCAGAAAGGCTGCCCATACAGCATTCAGTTCTGCCACCTGTGCTTCACGCTCTGCCTGTGTCATCGTCACAGAATACGTTGCCTCTATCTCCTTTATCTTTGCATCCAGTTCCGAAGCAACAGAAGCAGGCCAAAGGCCCACTTCCGTTCCAATATAATTTCCTATGGCACGCTTCTTCACACTCACCTCTGCGGCAACCTTCTCCGTCACCTCGTCCATGGTCTGATTTGGCGAGTAAATCAATCCATCCACAGCAGCCTTGCCATCCACATCCGTCAGCACAAAGGTAAACATCCACTTGTCCAGGCGGTATCCTGCATTGACATAGGGCAGTTTCAGGAACACCTTGTTCCATCCCTTCTTCAGTGCCACCTTGATGGGTTTGCGTGCAGCAAAATTCTCGTTCTTCAATGTCACCTCCTTGCTACTGATGCTCACACCAGTGTTAGAATATGCAGGAGCCTTTACCTCAACACCATTGAGCCATATCTTCGAGCCATACAAGTCCCACTGGCCACTGGCAGGGGCAGGATCCTGCTCCGAGCGACTATAGTTCTGGAACTCTATCTGTGCTCCCACTGTCTGATCCACGGGCGAATACACAAAAGTCCATGCATAAGCAGTCTGGTTATAAGCAGGAGTCTCGTAATAAGCGTTTATAATGCTCTTGCCCCAAGTGTGCTGCAAATAGATACCAGCACCAGTGGCCATACCAGTATAATATGTCTTGCCATCCAATGTATACGACTCGGGCATCAGTTCCGTAGAAGGACTCTTGCCGTAGGTCTCTGGTTCAAAAGTTGCTGTAGTCGAACCACCATTGGGGAAAGCGTCGGTAATACGCCAGCGCACATTGGTCTGCTTCACGTATGGTATGGGTTCGTCCTTCAGACTATTTGCCTTGTGGAAGAGGAAGCGGGTTTCCCAACTCTTGAACTCCTCATACTCCTCGCCCGAGTTGGGCAGAGTCACACCACCGCCACCATTGGTACCGCCATTGGTGCAGTTATCAATATACTGCTTACCGCCACCTATCCAGGCACGTTCTGCAGTAGCTATCACATTGGCATACACATTGTTCTGCGCCATGATATCCTCCACTGTAGCCATTTTGCGGTCGTTCCAACAACCAGAGATGGCACCAGCCACTGTGGCACTACCCTTCTGCTCGTAGTAGATATTGCTCTTGTAGATACCCACAAGGTCGGCAAACACATCAAAATGGTTGGTATAGTTGTAACGGCAGTCGATATTCGCCTTGCCCTGAGCCACATAACCACGTGTACCCCACATCTGAGCCAGAGAAGCGTTCAATGCATCCTGACCGATACCATTGATGGGGTTCCATATTCCAGCCTTCTTGCCCTTGCTCTGCACATAGGCAATCATCTCGTTGAGATATGCTGCGGTAGTACTTACCTCATCACCACCTATATGTATATATGGAGCATCGGCAAAAACCTCCACCACTTCATCCAGCACCTTCTTCAGCACCTTCTTGCCCTCATCGGTCTGCATGCCAAAACCCATAGCACGCTCAAAGGCCTCACTATGTCCGGGCATGTCTATCTCGGGGATTACCACCACGCCATGCTTCTTTGCGGCAGCCATCACCTTCTTGCAATCCTCCTGGGTGTAGAAACTTCCAGGGAAACGTGTCATACTTGCCGAAGAGGTCAGCTTGGGATAAGCCTTCACCTCGAAACGCCATGCCTGATTCTCTGTCAGATGCCAATGGAATGTGTTCACCTTGAAACGTGAGAACAACTCTATCTGCTTCACCAGTTCGTCAGCAGGGATATACGAACGACCCACATCGTGCATATAACCGCGCAACTTGAATGCAGGCCAGTCCTTCATTGTCAGAGCCTCTATGGCAGGAGTGCCGTCCCATCCCTCTGCCAACTGTTGTAGAGTCTGTGCCGCACGTATCACACCTGTTGCTGTCACCGCTGTAATATTGATAGCATCTGCAGTAACCTCCAGGGTGTATGCCTCGTTGTCATAACCATACAATGTGTAGTTGTGTGCACCAGAGATACTTTTCACCAGACTCACGTTCACGGTCTTGCCACCGCTCTGCACCACAGAACAACCGTTCTTGCTGAACACCTCTTCCAGCAGGTCGCACTTCTCTGCTCCTTCAGAATAGTTCACACTAACACTGCCACTCAGCACAAATGCCTCGGCACCAGCCGATGCTGTTATCTGCTGAGGACGAGGCAACAGGTGTTCCACCTTTGCCTGCAATGCCATAGGCGCCAATGTTGCCAT
The DNA here is from genome assembly GCA_017548165.1 of Bacteroidaceae bacterium. Taxonomy (GTDB): domain Bacteria; phylum Bacteroidota; class Bacteroidia; order Bacteroidales; family Bacteroidaceae; genus Physcousia. Next base: position 16,169 of record JAFYMW010000054.1, on the reverse strand, counting down.
TGCCATTGCCAAAGTCAGAAAACGTATCTTCATTATTTAAAGTTTGTTTAGGATAATTTTTTGTGTACAAATATACTACAAACGAGCGAAATAATACCAAGCTGGCTTGGATATTTCACAGCGAGTGAAGAAAATATTCGAGGTTTATCTCAAATATACTAAAAAAGCACTAAATACCAACCACCAATGATTCCTTTCTTTCCTTGACCACTAATGATTCTTTTTAAGAACACGAATCAAACGAATCGAACGAATCTTTTTTTAGCTTTTGGCTCTTGCCTGTTCGTTAAACGTTAATCGTTAATCGTTATTATTCACCTTTGGTTCATCAAGCTAAAGCAGTAATCGTTAATTCTTTGCTCTTGCCTGTTCGTTCAACTTTAAACGTTAAACGCTCACCGCTCATCCGCTCACCGTTAAACGCTCATCCGCTCATCCGCTCACCGTTAAACGCTCACCCGCTCACCACTAAACGCTCACCGCTCATCCGCTAACAGTTAATCGTTCCCACCAGCATTCGGTAGATTCGCGTGATTCGTGGTCTATTATTAACCACACTTAATCTATTTTTTAACACGAATCTAACGAATCCTTTTGTGCAGGATGAGGACAAAAAGGGAGAGAGCCGAGAGAAAGGAGAAAATATTCGAGGTTTACCTCAAATATACTACAAACGAGCGAATACCTCAGGATAAAAAACAGCAGCGGTTACCTAATGGCAACCGCTGCTTGTACATTTCTTAGACGCCAAGCGTCTTTCTTATTTTCGTTAATCGTTAAACGCTAAACGTTAATCATTAATCGAAAACTACCATCCCTGTTCCCAAACACTGGGAGAGCTGGGCTGGTCGTCACGACCGAGCTGAACACCATCTCCGCTTGTATCTACGGGAGTACCGTTATTCACTTGCAAGCTCACCGCCATCAAAGCGGCAGCGTCCAAATTCACTGCAGCAACGGCAGGTGCAATATATGTCTTTTTCATATTTCTTTACCTTATTATTATATTATATTACTTTGTGAGGTACTAACGCGTCTGGTTCAGATTAACGGATAACCTTCTTGCCGTTCACGATGAAGATACCCTTCTGAGCATTCTGCACGCGACGGCCAGAGAGGTCGTAAACCTCAGTCTTCACATTACCGTTTTCACCTTCCAACTGGTCGATGCCTGTCTCTGTACCGAAGTCAAAGACAAGGAAACGAGCACCAGAACCTGTGGGCTTGGGCAGATAAGCCTTGAAACCGTTGTTGAGGAAAGAGTGACCTTCCTGCTGGTTCATCTTAGCCTCGTAGAAACCTACAACTGCGGGAGTTCCTTGTGCAGAGAGAACATAGGATGGTGTGCTGATGTAAGTGTCTGCAACAGTACCGCTCAACTTGCTCTCAACTTCAGCAGCCTCGCCACCGATAGTCAGGTTGTATGTGTTTGCTTCGCCCTGCAGCAACACGCCTGTGCTAGCAGGTACAACATTACCCTCAATATCTGGAAGTGTAGCATAGCCATTGCCTATGTTTGAAACATAGTAGGCAGTCAAGCCCGAGGGCAATGTAACATTACAAGGAGCAAAGAAAGTAGCATACTTTGCGGCTGTAATGGTAACAGGGAGAGTGGTTACCTCTTCAATTGTCCATTCATAATTGCCAGACTTATTACCCTCACCAGCTGCATCTACTCTTACTTTGTCACCATAAAGTGAACGGCCAGAAGAAGGCTTAATCTGAATTTTACCGATTGTTGCACCTTGTACGAATGTAGTAGCGTTACCATTGGAACCTACAGCCTCAAAGCTCCAGTCTGAAGACATATCACCGAGATACTGTCCCTTTGCATATGACAACAAAGCATTGTTAGCGCCAACGTACCAAATTGTATTTGCCTGTGTACCATCTTCGGCCATATACAATTTATTTAAATGTTCAGTTTCAGTTTCGGCTGTGCGCAAATCAGAAGTAGCATACCAACCACTTGCACCATTCTTTAAACGGTAGAAACTACCAACTTTAGGCAAGTTGATTGTGGGGAATTCAAAAGCGCTCAAAGTTGCTAATGTAGCCTTGTAAGTAGCATCAACTGCCGACTTTGTAGCAATAACCGTTGAAACGTTATCTAATTCTGACTTAACATCGTCCTGAATAACATACTGACAAACCTTATCACCTTCGTGAGCGAAGTATTGTTCCCAAGTTGCAACTTTATTTGCCAACACAGCTTCGTTTATGCTCTCAAAACCAATACGTGTACCCTTGTCGTTGTTCTCATTATAGAATCCCATGTAGTTTCCTATACCACCGTGGTTAGACACGAAAGTGTTACCCTCTGTTGGACGGAATGCAAAGCACTTGCCATTGTTGTTGGCTGCATTGTTGGCATTGTAGTAGAGTGTATATGTGTCAGCAACAAAACCATCAGCATTGTGGTCGTTTGTCAACTTAGTGTTACCATCAGCAACTGTTATGTAACCCATTGTGTTGCCATTATCAGCGTAAGGATAAATCTTCAAATTCTTGTCTGCATCCAACATAAAGAACCACTTAGCTTTGTCATTGCCAACGATGTCAGCATTGTTTACAAGTTTAATCTTGTTGTTCTCCAATGTGAAATAGTAGTTACCATCACGACCAGACTTGATAGCGTAGCAGATGGGGTTCTCAACATCAGTTGTCAATTCGAGAGGAGCCTCAATAAGTTGCCACTGAGAATTAGCATCATTTGCTTCCCAACGTGTAACCTCCTTAGTGCCCCAACGTGGGTGGTGGATATAACCATAACCATCCTGACCATCTGCATGGAATGCCACGTTAACGCCTTTAAGTTCAACAGAATAAACACCGGCATTAGCCGCCTCTGTAGCGTACCCCATCACTCCATTGGTTCCTGTTGCCAAAGGAGCTACATACACACCAAGTCTTTCGTTATAGAGATTGAACTTACCCTCTACTTCAGAAGTTTTTAATGTCCACACAAGGTCGAGTGCATTGATATTATTCGCACCAATACCATTTGTTGTCTTAACATTACCTTCAGTTGCGGCAACCAAATAATCATTTACTTGTTTATTACCCCTGATCATGAAACGGTCACCAGCTTTGGGAGCTGTTGTACATGATGCAAGTTCTGCAGCCTTTTTAGCAGCTACACCTTCAATAACACTTGTCAAAGCCTTTTCCTTTGTTGTGCAATCGATTGCATTGATTGCTGTTGTCACAGCATTAACCTGTGCCACAGTAGGATTGAAATAGTAAGCCTGCTCGTATGATGCAACAGTTGCCAAAGCTTCATTCTTTGCTGTTGTACCCATAGCAATGAGGTCGTTATCAGTTACATTAGCAAGTTCAATACTCCATAAAGAGCCAGCATCGTCAGAATAATAGTGACCAAGAGCGGTTCCACCACCTCCTGCATCATTCCAAGAAGACCCATCTTCGTGGCAAGGACGGAAAATCAAACCAGTTTTGCCATCTTTAGCATGTACACCGATATAATAGATTTTAGCAGGCCACTGCTCACTCATATTAGGAGTTGACATATATCCATTTGAAACGTTCTCAACACCCTTTTCGCACGCTGCACTGTAAACCCAATAAGGTTTAACGCCTTCAGGAATTGCACCGTCTTCAAGCCAAGGATTATTCCACTTCATTACATCATCCAAAGAAGCCTCAACAAAATGCCAGTATGAACCGGCACCATTGTTTGCGCCCTCCTGAGTAAACTGTTTGCCCACACCCTTGAATGTAACATACTTGTTTGAACGAACGTTCTTAATGTTGTAGTACACACCCTCGTTAGGATACATCCAAGCACCTGTAATGGTGAGTACACCTCTTGAATCGTTGCTTGTGGCAGATGTAATATCCTCCTTCTGTGCAGGGATAAACATACGCATTGTGTAATCACCTACAGCAACACCAGTGAGTGTATAAACGTTGTCAACCTTACTACCACCAGAATAACCAAAGTGATAGTCGCTATAAGCCACCTCGCCATTTGCGTTTACGAGGTCAACACCACTGATATCCATGCGGATGTTACCACCATTATAAACGAAAGCTGCTGTTACATCACCTTCGGTAGCAACGCGTACATCTGTTACAAACACACCGACCTTTTCGTTGGTCAATTCTGTTCCGCTGTACTGAGTTGCGAAATCTGCAAAAATCTCTGCAGGAACCTCAGTAACAGCCTCATGACTTGTTGCAGGGAAAGTCCATGTGCGCTTTCCATAGTTAATCTGAGCCCATGCACTCACCGTGCCGCAGAGCACGGCCAGCGTAAGTAAAAGTTTTCTCATAATTGTTTTAGTTTTAGTTTATTATTTTTATTATTAATTTCTTTCTGTCTATTATGGTGGCAAGATGCCATTTTAGTCAATATAGCACCTTAATCGACACAATATATGCCTATGACAGAGCAAAGTTAGGGAATTTTGCGAATAAATACCATAGTACTACGCCTCTTTTTTTCATTATAATATAATAAAGAGATAAAAAAGCAAAATATCACTGACTTCAGGCAGACAAACAGTATGCCAAATAGCCCAAATATTGGATAACGTGTATATAATACACTATTCCAGTCCTACAATATTATTTCGAATGCAATTTCACAAACTTTCAATCGTTAGCGGTTCGGCAACATAGCCTCAAACAGGCACTTTTCATGCACACCCTTCTTCTCTATGTGCAATTTAGTCGTATATCCATTCTGCCGAAATATCATTTTAACACCGATTTGACTAATTTCGTGCTTTTTAAGATAGCATATAGTGGGAATATAGAAATATTTTTTTTACCTTTGCACACAAATTACATACACAAATGTAAGAGCGATAAATTAATTAAATCACATACAATTATGAAGAAGTTTTTATTTTTAGCCGCTGCTGTACTGACCAGTTTCAGCGCATCGGCAGAACAACTCCAGTTCAAGCTCACTGACATGGCAGGCAACATCTTCACTGGAACTTATGAAGGCACTGCAGGTACAACTGCACCTTCCTTCGACGAAGATCACTGCTACTACCAGTTGAACAACATCGAATGGGATGGCACCACTTTCGTTGCCAACATCGATTTCGCTATGCCAGTATCTAAAGTTGGTGGTATCACAAACCACACCCTTATTACCCAAAGTTCATGGTATGGCGAAAAAACAATCGGTTCTAAGACAGTTTATACCTACAAGAACTGGCATGCCGTTGGCGATGACATCAAGGTACAGACCGCAACACCTTACATTAATGAGATCGCTACATGGTTGTGGGCCATTTACCCCGAATTGGATGGCAATGCATTCAAGTTCTACATCATGAACATTGCTTCTGAAAAGTATGCATGCATCAACACTTCTGTTCATTTGAAACAACAAGCCAGCAAGAAGTACATATTCAAGACAGCTGGTGCCGTTCAGCTTAAGGAAGTTGGCACAGCATTCACTACCCAGATGAAGGATGGCAACTTGCGTTTCTGCTTTACACACCCCGATGGCGACAGACACATGCACATGGGTATTAATACAGAAGAAGCTACCGACGAATATCTGGGTTACTCTGAGCTTGATGGCATGATTAACGATTACGACCACAGTCCACGTAACAACAACTCTTTCAGAGGTATCACCAAGTACAATCTTACCATCGGCGAAACTGGTTATGCTACAGTTGTTACCCCCATCAGCGTTTACAGCAACGATATTAAGTTCTACGCAGTAACAAGCATTGGCACAACAGCTGTTGCACTTACCGAGAAAGACGACCTCTATGAAGGCGAAGCTGCTGTTGTTAGCGGTACTCCTGGTACATATACCCTTGCAGTGGACAACTCAAGATGGGAGTGGGCAGATTGGTCTGACAACATCCTGAAGGGTACCACCACCAACACATTGGTTGGCGACGATGCATATGTTTTGTCTGCTCCTGATGGTCCTGCCAGCGTTGGTTTCTATATTGCTGCCAAGAACAAGGTTGATGGTTGGGGCAATCCCTGTTTCCTTAACAACGCTTACAAGGCTTACTTGCCCGTTACAGTAATGTATGCTGCTCGTTGCCTGACTTTCGACTTCGGCACAGAGACAGGAATCTCTGAAACGGAAAACGGAAATGTGAAGACTGAAAACGGTGACATCTTCGACTTGAATGGTCGTCGCGTGCAGAATGCTCAGAAGGGTATCTTCATCGTAAACGGCAAGAAGGTAGTGAAGTAATAATGATCCCTCATTAAAAACGGTGAGCGGTGAGCGTTTAGCGATTAGCGACTCATACCCCCTCCGCCCTTTGGGCTCGTCCCACCTATCTTAGGGGGACAAATGAGAGGGAGGCTACCGAGGTGCAGTGACAGAGATAAAAACACATCCTCCCCATACCCCTCTTTTCAAGACGGGTTGGGGGGAGGCCAAAATAAAAAAGAATTATGAAAAAGACATATATCACACCTGCCGTAGCAGCAGTGAATTTGGATGCTGCCACTTTGATGGCGGTGAGCTTGCAAGTGAACAACGGTACTTCCGTAGATACTAGCGTTGGTGGTGTTCAGCTCGGTCGTGACGACCAGCCCAGTTCTCCCAGTGTTTGGGAACAGGGATGGTAGTTTCGATTAATGATTAGCGTTTAGCGTTTAGCGAAAGCCCCCAAGCCCCCTAAAGGGGGATGTGGAGAGCGGTGAGCGGTGAAAAGACTAGAGACTAGAGATTAGAGACATCAGACTAGCGTATAACGAAAATAAGAAAGACGCTTGGCGTCTAAGATAAAAATAAGCAGCGGTTGCCATTAGGTAACCGCTGCTATTATTTTATCCCACTCACCTCACTCCCAGTCCTCTTCGTCGTAGTCTTCTATCTCGTATTCGTCCTCGTCGAGGAATTCGATATCGTCGTCCTCGCCCTCGTCCTGCATTTCGTATTGCAAACGTGCAATATCCTTATTACGGTGTACTATACTCTCCTCGTGCGTTATGGCTGCTATCTTGTTGCTCTCGGCATTAAGGGCAGCCCAAAGCAAGTCCTTAAGTTCGGCAATACCCTTCTGTGCCACAGCAGAGATGAACACCACGGGCAAATCTGTTGGCAGATCGGCAGAAAGCATCTCCTGGAGTTCATCGTCCAGCAAGTCACTCTTTGTCACCGCCAGCACACGCTGCTTGTCCATAAGTTCGGGATTGAAGGTTGCCACCTCGTTGAGGAGTATCTCGTACTCTTTCTTGATATCGTCTGTATCACCAGGAACCATAAAAAGAAGCAGTGAGTTACGCTCGATATGGCGCAAGAACCTCAGTCCCAGTCCCCTACCCTCGCTGGCACCCTCGATGATACCAGGAATGTCTGCCATCACGAAGGACTGTCCGTTGCGGTAAGGCACAATACCCAGGGATGGCTCCATGGTGGTAAAGGGATAGTCGGCAATCTTGGGCTTGGCACTGGAGAGGCTTGACAGCAGGGTGCTCTTTCCGGCATTGGGGAAACCAACAAGACCAACATCTGCCAAGAGCTTGAGTTCCATGATCACGGTCATCTCTTGCATGGGTTCGCCTGGCTGGGCATATCGTGGTGCCTGATTGGTGGAGGTGGCAAAGTTCCAGTTGCCCAATCCGCCACGGCCGCCCTTGAGCAGGACAACCTCCTGTCCGTCTTCCTTTACATCGCAAATGTATTCGCCTGTCTCGGCATTGTAGACCACAGTGCCACAGGGCACATCGATGTATCTGTCCTTGCCGTCGGCACCAGTGGACTTGTTCTTGCCGCCATTCTCGCCATGGGTGGCAAAGATGTGACGGTCGTACCTGAGATGCAGCAATGTCCAGTAGTTGTGGTTGCCACGCAGTATTACATGACCACCACGACCACCATTGCCACCATCTGGTCCGCCCAATGGGGCATACTTGGCCCTGTGCATGTGCATGGAGCCGCGTCCGCCCTTACCCGAACGGCATACTATCTTGACATAATCGACAAAGTTGCTTTCCATCGGTTGCCTTTATGCCTGTTCGTCAATAGTTTTGAATATTGCTTCGAGCATGCCTTCCTTGGTACCGAGTTCGGACCATGCGAAGGTGTTGCGGATACCTTCCTTGGCAAACCATTCTGAAAGGGGGGCTGTCTGTGAGTGATATACGGCAAAACGCTTCTTGATGGTCTCCTCGTTGTCGTCGGCACGACCCTGCTCGATGGCACGGTTCAAGAGGCGAGCCATGAGCACGTCTTCCTCTACAACGAGCTCGATCATCATGCCCATCTCGTGACCTCGGTCTGCCAACATCTTCTTCAGTGCCTCGGCCTGTGGAATGGTGCGGGGGAAACCGTCAAAGATTACGCCCTTGCCTGCAGGGAACTTGTCATAGGCATCAGCCAGAATGTCTATCATCAGTTCATCGGGTAGCAACTGTCCGTTGTCGATATAACCCTGAGCTGTCTTGCCCAATTCTGTACCAGCCTTAATCTGTTCGCGCAGCACATCGCCAGTGCTGATGTGACCCATGTTGTACTTTGCTACAATCTCGTCGCTATATGTACCCTTGCCAGAACCAGGGGCACCGAAAATGATAATGTTCTTCATTTTGTTATTATATTTGATTTTGTTTTTCTTTTCCTTGTGTGTAGACGCACACCTCTTTAATTCTCCTTGATGGTGTATATATCTTTCAGGTTACGTCCATGCTCGTTGTAGTCCAGTCCATAGCCCACGATAAAATCGTTGGGTATCTCCATTGCCACATATTTGATATCCAGTTGCACTTCCAGTTTCTCTGGTTTGAGCAACAGCGTGCAGATGTCGATACTCTTGGGATTCTGTCTTTTCAGCGTTGCTATCATGTGTGCCATGGTCAATCCACTCTCCACGATGTCCTCAACTATGATAATGGGGCGCCCAGTGATGTCGGTATTCAGTCCTATTACCTCTCTCACTGTCCCGGAAGATGCTGTTCCCTGGTACGATGCCAGCTTTACAAACGAGACATCTGCTGCCAGAGTTATCTCCCTCATCAGGTCGGCAGCAAAGATGAACGAGCCGTTCAGTACCACCAGGAACAAAGGCTCCTGACCCTCATAGTCCCTGTTTATCTCCTTGGCCACTCTGCGCACCTGTAGCAGTATATCCTCTGCAGGTATGCTTGGCACAAACTCTTTGTCGTGTATACGGATTGTTTCCATAATTTTTATACCTTATATATAATATAATCAATGTATAATCTTAACGCAAAGGTATTAAAAAAACTTTAAAACCATATAGTCACCCCCTCACTTTTGATATTTTTTGTTTGTTTCTTCGTACATTTGAAATAAAAAAAGAAGATTTGTACGTATCTTTGTCACGCAATTCATACTCAAAACATAACACTGTAATTATGCTAAGTCGATTTTTCAACCACACAAAACGCATATTCCTGACTGCCATCCTCTCTTTGGGCACCTTCCATGCTATGGCTCAGACAGAAATAGAGAAGTTCGTACCTGGTGTCACCATAGATGGCATTAGCTACTATCTGCCACGCACTGCCATGCGCATGGTCATCACCGTGGAAAGGAAAGAGGTAACACCAGGTGAATTCTGTTCGTATGCCTTCAGATACATGCGTTTGCAGGACGTACCGGTGCAATCATCGGTAACATGGACGGTAAAAGATATCGACCTGCACCCCTATGGTATCCCCGACAAGGACAAGGCCTATAGCATCAAACTCAAGGGACGCACCGTAGCACCCTTCGTCAGCCTCAGCAGCGATGGCTTGCTCCTTGGCATCAATACCGAAGTGGCAGAGACTCCCCTGCCCCCATTGCCCAAGTCGCACGTCATAGAGCACGACATCAAGGCTGCCGACGTGCGCAAGTTCATGACACGCGACATGCTACAGGCAGGCTCCACAGCAAAGATGGCAGAACTGGTGGCAAAGGAGATCTACGACATACGTGAGAGTCGCGATGCCCTAATCCGTGGCGAGGCTGACAATACTCCCAAGGACGGAGCACAACTCAAGCTCATGCTTGACAATCTGGACAACCAGCAACGCACCCTCACCACTCTCTTTGCTGGTACCACCAACATCCAGCAACATTACTATGTGGTGGACATCGTTCCTGCCGAGGAGACAGAAAAACTGCTGCTCTTCCGCTTCTCCAAGTGGAACGGCATAGTAGATGCCGACGATATGTCGGGAGTACCTTTCTATATCAGTATCAAACGTACAGAGGAACTGCCACAGCCCACCTTCAACCCCGAGGTGGACATCAAGAAGGGCAAGTTGCCACGTGCCATATTCTACAACGTGCCTGTGCGTACCATGTTCAAGGTTTTCAATGCCGAGAATACCTTCGCCGAACTGGAAACCTCTGTGGCTCAATTCGGTTACGAGGAGATTCTGTCCAACGTGCTCTTCGACAAGCGTCAGGACACCAAGATCTCGTTCTACCAAACCACTGGTGGCATAAAGAACATACAGGCAGCCCAGCCACAGAAATGATTTATCACACACCTTCGTGGCTCAGCGCCGGAACCACCGGCAAGGGTGAGGAACTTGATGAAACCCTCACCCAGAGTACTTGCAACCCTCTGGCTCTCCCCCGACAGACACACTCGGACCACATCGCCCATGTGTGCCATGCTTGTCGTCCCGACGACACCGATGCCGTCTTTACCTCCACTCCGGGACTATGCCTTGCGGTAAAGACTGCCGACTGCATCCCTGTATTGCTCTACGACCACAAAAAGCACACCATTGCTGCCATACATGCCGGATGGAAAGGCACCGTGCAACACATAGTGCAGAAAACCATCCACGCCATGGGTAGCCATGGCAACGACCTCTCTGCTATCATAGGTCCTGGCATATCTATGGAGTCTTTCGAGGTTGGCGACGAAGTCTACGAGCGTTTTCTTTCCGAAGGTTTCCCCATGCAACGCATAGCCCGACGCTGGCAACCCACACCACAGTTCCCCGAATGCAAATGGCACATCGATCTATGGGAGGCCAATAGTTGGGCATTGGAGCAGTGCAACGTCTCCGACATTTTCATTGCTGGTGTGGACACCTTCACCTCTCCCCTCTACTATTCCGCACGCCGCGAAACCATCAACACCGGCAGAAACTATAATTGGATAGAGATGAACGATTAACGATGAGCGGGGAGCGGATGAGCGGGGAGCGGATGAACGATGAGCGGATGAGCGTTTAACGGTGAGCGGGGAGCGGTGAGCGGATGAGCGAGGAGCGGTTAACGGGGAGCGGTTAACGGGGAGCGGATGAGCGATTAACGGTGAGCGGATGAGCGGTGAGCGGTGAGCGGTGAGCGGATGAGCGGGGAGCGGATGAGCGGGGAGCGGGGAGCGAGGAGCGATTAACGATTAACGGTTAACGGGGAGCGGTGAGCGGTTAACGGAAATAAGAAAGACGCTTGGCGTCTAAGATAAAAACAAGCAGCGGTTGCCAATAGGTAACTGCTGCTTGTTTTTTATCCAGAGGTATTCGCTATTTATGAAAATCCGTCCAATCCGTTAGATTCGTGTTCTATTAATCAACTCCGTTTTCACCTTTATTATTCACAAATTGTCATCAAGCTTCGCAAGTCCGTTCGTAGGTCCAATCCGTTAGATTCGTGTTCTATTAATCCACTCCGTTTTCACCTTTACTCGCTGAAGTTCATCAAGCCAAAGTAAGTCCGTTTGTAGGCCCAATCCGTCCAATCCGTTAGATTCGTGTTCTATCTAATTTACAGAACCTACCTTAAATTCGTATTCTTTTAATCCACTCGCGTCCCCCTTTAGGGGGATGGTAGTTATTTTTCTTACCTCCACATCATTTTTCTTCAAAAAAAAATGCTATCTTTGTATAGTTTAACATAAAAACAAGCCTAAAACAACCTAAATTTAATACAATAACAATGAAAAAACTTTTACTTTTATTCGCCGTGCTACTGACGAGCGTCGGGGCGTGGGCGACAGGGCTCGAGGATGGTGTTTATACCATCAAGAATGTCATTAATGGTCGCGGAACCCTTTGTGCAGTTGAAGGACAGAACAATGTTGGTGCTGCGGATATTACCCTAAGTGGTTATGAAGGAAAGAGCCAAGATGCGGTAACAGACGGTGAAAAATGGTATGTGTTTACTTTATTTGGCAAGACTTATCTGTACAATTTGGGTAATAAGAAATTTCTTGCTGACCGTAGTAGAGATGTGGCTGTATTTGCAGAAAACGCTCCATCTGCAGGCGTATCTATAACACAGAATGGCGATTATTATATTTTTAAATCTGCAGATTACAAATTAAGTTGTTGCCCTGGATACGATAAAGGCAATACCATTAGGTGGCTTTCTGACGACGAGGCGAATTCCCAGCATCTTACCGTTACTCGTGTAGACAATGGAGAAAACGATTTTTCAGAGAGCATTGCAACAGCCATAGCAAAAGCTAAGCAAATTACATCCACTGCTAATTTGGAGAACACCAAGGCATACTATTTGAGAAGCAAGCGTGGTGCGTTGCTGTACAATTCCGATAATCCTACTCAGTTGTCATCAACAGTAGCTTACGGAAATATCTCCAATACTTCTACTGCTGCGGAGTGGGCAATTATCAAGAAGAATGACAAATACTATTTCTATAGTCTTGAAGGCAAGAAGTTTATTGGTCAAAATACTAATGAAGGTGGAAGATATCCTATGCAGGTATTGCCTCAGAATGATGTACAAATAGTAAGCAGTACTGTTAGCGACTATCCATTTGTATTCTCTACCGATAATTATGGTGCAATTAACCATTTAAATCATCCTACTGCTCCTGGTGTTGCTAACTGGAAAGGAAATAGTAGTGCAGGTGGTTTGAGAGCTCTCGGTGATGATGGCAGTGTGCATCAGATTATGGCTGTACGCGACTTGACCGACGAGGAAGTACAGGCTATAAACAATGCTTTCATGACTTATACCCCAAATGCAGAAACAGAATACGTTCTTTATGATGTTTCACATAAGGTGTTCCTTGATATAAACAACCTTGCAACTGCTCCACAACAAGCAGAATGCAAAGAATTGGCAAAGTTGAATAGCGAAAAGCAGTCATTGTATATCACAGCAGAGGGATTATCTTGGAAGATACATACTGCTACTACTGCTACTGTTAAATATTTAGGACAGTACACCGACAAAAACCAGTGGAACTCAAAAGTTAACGAGGATCAGTCTGAATTTGCGTGGACAAGTAACCCTGTTTTAGAAAACGGAAACATTTTTATAATATTACAAAATACCAGTGGAAAACAGAATGGATTCCTTGGTAATGAAGGACATGCAAATGGTAGTGCATTGTTTGTGAATCAAACTGATGAAAACCAAAAACTGAAACTCAAATTGCACGAGGCTTCTCTTGTGTACAAAGTTATAACCACAGAAACCAACGGTGCAGCGGTTTACGAAGGAAAGAACTATACAAATGGCGAGTACATTTTTGCAAATGCCACATTAAAAGATGCAGACATATCAGCCAAGAGCGTTTTGGGAAAAGAATGTACAAATGTTGTTTTGGACGAAGAAAGTAAAACCGTTACTTTGACATATGCCATTGCGACCAACTTTAAGGACGGAGACAAGTTCTTTATCAAGAACAGAGATCATGCAAATGACTACATCTGTGCAGATTTCTCAGGAGGTAAGTTGGACAAATCTGAAGGACCAACAACAAAGAGGATTTCTTACCAAACAAAGAACGGTTCTAACATAGACTATAGGTTTTGCTGGGAGCTGAAGGCTACTAACGAAGAACAGTGTTTCTACCTGTACAACCCCTACTACGATTGGTATATTGGTTCTATCAGAGCAACAAATCAAGATACTTACATGAGCAAAACAGAGGAACAGGCCGGCAAATATAAGATAGAGATAGAAGACAATCACTTTGTATTCCATTGTTTAACGTCAAACATTAACGCTGGAGGTCAAGATGGCAATTTCTTCCATTGGTATAGTTGGTGGGGTTCTAAGCAAATTGTAGGATGGCAGCGTAGCTCAACAGCTTCCCAATGGCTTATAGAAGAAGTAACAGATGAGATGGAAACCCTGTGGCAGAACACTCTTGCTTCACAGTTCAATACTCTAACACAGCATAAGATAGGAACTGGTGTAAACCAATACTCAGGTATGCCAGAGAACCTTGTGGAAGGTTTTAAAGCATTGTCACTTCCAGAAGAGGCAAGCGCAATTGAAAAGGCGAGATATTGCGTATATGCATTGTATGAATATGGTAGTGCTGTAGATGCCCTCACTTTAAATATGCCAGCTGCAGGTTTCTATCGTATTATGAGCATGAATGGCAATGATAATACCAAGAAAGGTCAGTATGTCCAAAATTATGTAAATGGAACTGGACTTAAATTGGATAGAAATATTGATGCAAAAAGCATTATGTATATTGCAAATAATAATATACTCAGTTATGCTTCTGGCCTTTATGTAAATGACTATGATGCAGAAGGTGGTGTCGGTCTCATTGGCGAGGTCGGTTCTGTTCCCACATCGTGGAGCATTATTGAAAACAGAGATTTGATAGGTACATATGCGCTGGGAGGTCAGGACAATTATTATCTTTCAGATTGGTTAACTAGTGATAGAACTACTTTCGGAAATAATGATGCAAACGCAGCATGGACCTTTGAACCAGTTGAGGAACTCCCCTTCACCTTCAACTCTAAAGCCCTTGGCTATGCCACTTTCTGTGCTCCTGTAGCAGTGCAGTTGCCTGAAAACGTTAGCGCATACACCTCAGAAGTAATAATTGAAGGTGAAAAGAGCATGTTAGTTTTAACTAAAATTAATGAAAACATTGTTCCTGCCAAAACACCCGTGTTGCTTTACAACGCAACAATGGAAGTTCCTATTGTTAACTTTGGCATTACAGCAACTGACAACTATATATCATCCAACAGTTTTGTTGGAACTATAGCAACCGAAAACCTAAATCAAGACAAAGTCTGCTATTCTCTACAGTTAGGCCAGAATACTGGCAAAGTTGGTTTCTACAAAAAAGAAACTGGTACTAAGGGTGGTTTCAAAGCTTGGTTAGAACTAGATAATACTAACGGGACTAATGAGACCCGTACATTCACCATCATCTTTGATGGCGATGATGCTACAGGTCTGAAGGAGGCTTTGGGCATAGAGAACGAGAAGGTAGAGATTTATGACCTGAGCGGTCGCCGCCTAGACAAGCCCACAAAGGGAATAAATATTATTAACGGAAAGAAAGTGATTAAGTAAAGAATAGCCCCCTCATTAAAAACGGTGAGCGGTGAGCGGTGAGCGTTTAGCGATTAGCGACTCATACCCCCTCCGCCCTTTGGGCTCCCTCCGGGCCCACCGTTAAACTGGAGAGTTTAACCCTCATGAGGTACAAAATGACATTCAGTCATTTCTCTAAAGACCTCATTCGCCCACATATCTTAGGGGGACAAATGAGAGGGAGGCTACCGAGGGGCTGTAACAGAGATAAAAACACATCCTCCCCATAAAAATTCCCTTCTATAGA
Source organism: Bacteroidaceae bacterium (assembly GCA_017548165.1). Taxonomy (GTDB): domain Bacteria; phylum Bacteroidota; class Bacteroidia; order Bacteroidales; family Bacteroidaceae; genus Physcousia. The sequence goes on along the minus strand of JAFYMW010000054.1, from coordinate 666 downwards.
AGGAGGGGTTGGGGGAGGCTCTAAATAAATATAACCATGAGAAAAACATATATCATACCAGAAATAGAGATTTACCAAATACAGTCTACAGATGGCATTCTCCAAGTCACAAGTAACTTCAACCTGGAAATTGGCGGAGATACTGGTGTTGATAATGGCGAAGACTTCGGACGTGAGAACAACTGGGGGCGTGAGCAGAACAACGTCTGGGACCAGGGATGGTAATTGAGCGATTAGCGTTTAGCGTTTAGCGAAAGCCCCCAAGCCCCCTAAAGGGGGATGTGGAGAGCGGTGAGCGGTGAGCGGTGAACGATTAACGATGAGCGGTGAGCGGATGAGCGGATGAGCGGTTAACGGGGAGCGTTTAACGGAAATAAGAAAGACGCTTGATGTCTAAGAAATACACAAGCAGCGGTTGCCATTAGGTAGCCGCTGCTTGTTTTTTACCCCAAAGTATTCGCTATTTACGAAAATCCGTCTAATCCGTTAGATCCGTGTTCTATTAATCAACTCAGTTTTCACCCATATTATTCACAAATGCGAGCGGCGAGTGCTCTTATCCACCCCCTCCGTCGCTTCGCTCCTCGTCCCCCTGTCTCAGGGGGACAGTCTGCTGTCGCGGTGAAATTGTAACCACAGTGTTCTTGCAATAACCGAGCATCCACT
>JAFYMW010000053.1 GCA_017548165.1 Bacteroidaceae bacterium | reverse complement strand
TAGTTGGGACAACGCACCATGCGATATATGCCAGTGTCTACAAACCTGTTGGCATTCACCTTCTTTGCCGCACTCTTCTGTGCATCGGCAATAATCTCAATGGCAACACCTATGGCGGCAACCACAGCACCAGCCCACATCCAACCCTCGTGCACCATCACACCATCGCGAAGGTTTCCGAGATAGAACGCCACGGGACTCATCTGTCCCACATAGAGCAGGGCACACGAAATCCATATCATCATCATTACGAAGAATGGTTTCTTTGTGGTGTTTTCCGGTTGGTACAGAATCTTCTTGTACGAAACCGAACGCTTCTCTCTCAACAGCAGGAACATCCCCAATCTGATGCCATACACAAACATCACGGCGCAGAACAATAAGGCTGGCCATGTTATCACATCACGGAAAATAATCACACTGGCAACCGACAGAGCAGATATGGCAAAACCATAGCCAATACTGAAGAAGTAGATGAAATAAACCCATCCTATGGCAGAGACGGCAAAGGCCAATGCCAACAATGCATACATGTACATCATAATGTTAATAAGTCTGTTTTGTTTATGCAAAGATAGCGTTTCTTTTTGATTATTTCCTCATTAGACGAACGAAAAATTTATCCCCAAAATGAAGAGGGTAGAGTGGGGGAAGTATAGAGAAGGATAGAAAGGTTCTCTACTCTCTTTACCTTTCTATTCCTAGATAAGGATTATGTGGATATATAAAAAGAACCGCCACACTTGGGGGAGAACCAGGTGTGGCGGTGTGCTGAGCGGGAAAATGCTCTATTTATATTGTTCACTTGAGGACTTTCTTGCCATTCTGGATGACGATGCCCTTGATTTGTGAGAGGTCGACCTTGGTGCCGTCGAGGCGGTAGATATCTCCAACGGGTTGGATTATGGTGCCTTCGATGCTTTCTACTGGTGTTTCCTCGCTGACGAAGTGCTGATAGTTGCCTAACTGTACGTAATTAGTATCGGTGTGTTTCTTATAGTAGAATATGCCGATGGCGCACTGGTTATAGCTCTTGGCATCGAAATCGAAGTTGAATGTCTTGGTGTTTCTTGCTTCGATGTCGCCAGGGAGTACAGCAGATTGAGTGGCATAGAGGTAGTCATCGTCGTACAGATTCTCAAGTATCATACCGATGATTTCGCGATAGTAGGGTTGGGTGCCAGCGTTGCGTATGCGCACGGTAGCATCAATCTCGCTCTTGTTGATGCTGCAACTTATGAGAGAGAGATTGGCGGCAGTTGTGGGTGCTTTCTTGATGTCGATAGTAGTCTTGGTAAGCACATTTTTGCCAGCTTGATCTTGAGCTACCCATAGTGTATATGTACCATAGGTCTCTGGGGTGTAGTTGAGGTATATCTCTGTGCTTTCGTTTCTTTTAAGGAATATAGGGGCGCGACTCTGGGCTTCTCCCATAGCGTTGGTAGGACTGGCAAAGAGATATAGTGCTCCTTGATATTCGTCGCCTTGGTTCTCTAAGTTGATAACGAGGGTTTGGTTGACACCCTGAACTTGGTTGCCGACATTTCGCATGTCGGTAAGAGCAACTTGGATGATGGGGTGCTGGATGATTTCAGTGACATTGCCAAGAGAGTTAACCTTGACTTCAAAATATTTTTGTGCGCTGCCCACACGTTTCCACCTTGTGGATGTGCGAGTGCGGCATACAGTGGCGATGCGATGTGTTCCTTCGTCAAGTTTGATGTTGTCCGTAGCGATGTTAACTCCAATGTATTTACTTTCTTGGTATTTTGGCTTTAGTGTCATCTCTCCGCCACTTTTTACGAGTTTAATAAACTGGTCGTTCTCATCGATGATACCAAAACCAACATAGTTTGTGGTGCTGGCATAGTGTGGGTTTGCAAAGAAACTGAACATGGTATTGTCAATGATTTGCTCGTCGCGTGGAACGAAGTATCTTGTAATGGCAGCCTTGCCAGTGGGGGGCTGAATGCCGATGGTTATATCTTGGCCAAAGCTATAACCCTCGTTTGAACCACTACCTATGCCGCCTCCTTCAGGAACGAGGAGGGCAAGTTTGAAATAACCATCGTAGCTGCCGCTCCAACCCCAGTTGAAGTGGAACATACCATTGCCGTCGTAGCCGTCGCAGACGAATGCATGACCACCTCCCATAGAGTAGCCAGCGTGGAAGACAGGTCGTTTTTCCTTGAGTTCGTTATAGATCATCTCCTCCCATTCGCTGATGGTGTAAAAACTGATATTCTTTTGTTCAATGTTTTTGTCGTAATTGAAGTATTTTGTCAGTGCCTCTGCTACATCTGAACTAAAGGCACCTGTAGCCATGCTGGTGTACTCGCTTTTGAGAGCTTGACCGCAATAAAGCATAAGTTCGGCTACAGCATCGGCCTTGTCCGATGACTTGTAGGTGTTCTTCATTTCGCTCCATTTGAAGGTAGTGGCACTAAGTTTGGGCATGAGACCTGTGGTACTACTTTGGTAGGCAGGAATCTGTGCTGTAGCCTCCTGAGGCCATTCGTGGTACTTCATCACCTGTGCCATTGCTGTTGCGGTGCAACCAGTTACGCTACGTTGCTCTCCGTAGAGAGGACATTGTGCGTTGTAGGGCGAACCTTGATCCCATTGTGTCTTGACCAGAGGAGCTATGGGTGCCCATTGGGTGGAGGATTGTGTTTTATTGGGTTGTGGTGTGTACTGATCCATTAGCGCTATCTGTTCGGCATAGCCCTGAAGCCATGCTTGAACATTGGATGGCATGTTGTCCATGTCGAAGTTGCCACTGGTAGCATAACCAAGCACCTCGTCTGTTTTGTCTTCGCCAGAGATGATGACATAGCCGGCACCATGCTCGGCATTGAAAACATAAAAAGCAGGTGTTGGGTTGCTTGTCTGTATGCCGCGTATAGTGCGAGCTGGGGCATAGGTAGGTGCATCGATAATCAAGGGTGCATCATTGCCAAGCATTTTCATAAATTTAGCGGCCTTGCCTTTGGCTTGCTCAAGATCAACAGGACCAGCAAATGCTACACAACTTAGTAGCAGATGCAGAATGATAAGAGTAAAGCGTTGTTTCATAATGTGTGTATGTGTTTTATAAATATAATTTACTTAACTGCTACAAAGTTAAACATTCTATGCTATTTATTACTAAGACTATGAAAGAAAATAACATCAATCACAATATTTTATATAAAAAGGTCAATACTGCTAAAAAATAAGTGGTTGCATATTCCTTTCAGACATATGCAACCACCTTTATTAATGTCGTTTTTTTTGACTCTATTTCTTCGAGATTAGAAGAACAGGTATCTGTTGTCTTTTATCTTTGCCTTACGATAAAGCTCGTTAGAGAAGTAGCTGATAGAGCGAAGAGCCTTTTGGCTGAGAATGCCCTGCTCTTGCTTCTGGTCGAACTTCTCATCCTTCTTGTTAGAAGCGAGAACCTCGTAAGCATAGACTGCACCGTTGCCAGCAACGTTGTTCTTGAATGCACCCTTGTCCTGCTTGCTTGAGCTACCGCTGATGGCAGGCTCGCTGAAGCCAGTCTTGCTGACGAAGACAGGTGAAGCAAAGTTTACGCTACGCAATGTGTCGGTAACTACACCCTCAATCTTTGCCACCTCGGCAATGCTCTTGGCATTTGCCAACTTAGCTTGCAAAAGAGCAATCTTCTTGTCCTTAATAACTTCTCCCTTGAGGTAGTTCTTAACATCCTCATTATCCCAAGACAGATAGCCTTTGGGAGTGATGCCTGTGAGAATGATGCACATAAGGTGGTTGTTGTCGCCACACTCGTAGAGCTGGCTTACATCACCAACCTTGGTGTCTTCGTTGAATATCCAACGCAATGCATCGCGTGTACCGTTGACACCTCCAATGGTGAAGTCGGTGCTATATACCTCGGTGTCGCTGAGAATACGATAACCAGATCTCATAGCCAAGGTGTCAATCTGTCCTGCGTTCTTGCCAGCAAGGAATGAAGAGAAGTTAGAGAATGCCTTGTCGTAGGTCTGCTTAGAGAAGTCCAACTTGTTCTTAACTACAGCAACGTCGTACTTCTTGATGGGGTTGGCGGTCTGCAATACGTTGATAACAAAAACGCTTTGGTTGTCGAGAGCCAACTTCTTGAGAGTACCAGCAGGAGTGGTTGTTACAGCTTCGATAAATTTCTTGTTGAAGTCGTCGATAGCCATACCTTCGTACTGTGAAGATGTCATCCACTGCTTTTCGCCATTGTTGTTGTACTTCTTGGCAATAGTGTCGAAAGGAGCACCTGCCTGAATAGCTCTCATGATGCTGTCGGCAGAAGCCTCGGCTTTAGCCATATCTGCTGCAGGAAGACCAATTACACGGAACTCAACGCTGTCGGGCAAGGTCTGTACAGAAAGCAGACGGATGATGTTCATAGTGTTGTCTGCTGCATTGTAGTAGGGACCAACCTGCTGATCTGCTTTCATGGTGTCAACCTTGTTGGCAATGTCTGTGGGCAGAGCCTTTGCACTGATGGGCAGGGTAGAGTAGGGAACCAATGAACGTGACTCGCGAACAACCTTAGCAGGAGATGCACCATCAATGAGCTGCTGTGCATATTCGTTCATCTGTGCATTGAGTTCTGCCTCGTCGGCTTCGCTTGCGGTAACGGCAACGTCGATATAGTTGATGCTACGTGTTTCTACGCTGGTCTCGAACAAAGTCTTCAGCTCGTTGTACTTAGCCTTCAAATCCTTGTCTTCAACAGTAATCTCGCTATCCTTAATGCTGCTGAAAGGGAGAGCTGCCATGAGTAGGGTCTTATCGGTGTTGCGAGCGTTGAAATTCTGCTCAGCCTCTATGGGGTTGCTGATAGCGCTAGCAATGATAAGGCTTTGGTACTTCTCGGCAAGGAGGTTGTTGCGCAAGGTCTTCTCAATGAACTCCCACCACATGAGAGCACTCTTTGCCTCTGCAGCCCAATCGGCGCTGGCATTGGGATCGGTGAGAATCTCGTTGTACTGGGCGATAGTGCTCTTGAGCAGATTGTAATCAAACTTGCCCTGCTGGTTTACGAAGGGAGTCTGCTGAAGCATGGGGTGCTCGCCTTTGACGAGAATCTGTTGCAATTCTTGGTCAGTAACAGTAAGACCAAGTTTCTCTGCCTCGCCATTGATAATTTCCTGTTGTACAAGTGTCTGCCAAACCTGATCGCGGACGCTCTGCATCTGCTTCTCGTCGAGATTGGTAAGACCATTTGAAGTTTTAATTACGTTGGCATACTCGTCGACCAGTTCGTTAAATTCCTGGACGTCAATGTCCTTACCATTGATTTCGCCAACAGTGTTGTGGCTTGACACAAAGAATGTCTCCACAACTCTTGTCCAGTCTGATGCGATGAAGCCTATCAGACCAATGAAAAGAGCGCCTACCACGAGGGGACCAGCGTTTCTTACTTTTTGTAAAGCTGCCATTTTGTTTATTGATTTATTTGTTATATTTCTGACGTTTTTCTGCTTTTTTGCGCACATTTAGGGCACAAAGTTAGTGAAAATTATTGGATATACATTATTTAATAGTTAATATTTTATATTATCGTAGGCGAATTGTAGTGCTTGCCTATTTGTGAGAGAGTATAATTTCCTCTATCTTATTGGCAGTCTTCTTGATTACCTTGACCTTCCAGTTGCCACATTCGATGGTTTCATTGAGTTTAGGGAAACTTTGATATTCGTTAAGTATCCAACCGCCCACGGTGAGGTAATCATCGCTTTCTGGTAGTTCTATGTCAAGTATGTCGTTGGCCTTTTCTATCTCAAGACGTGCAGAGATATGGTATTCGCCAGAAGGAAGTTGCTGGGCAATGTATTTGTTGTTGTCGTGCTCGTCTTCTATTTCGCCAAAGATTTCTTCAACGAGGTCTTCCATGGTGACTATACCAGAAGTTCCACCAAACTCGTCCACAACCACGGCTACGGATTTCTTTTGGCTCATGAGCATGGAGAGAAGTTTTTGGGCCGACATGGTTTCTGGCACTATGGGAGTTTCTCTAATGCATTGTGTCCAACTGTCGTTGGGTGCCAGGCGGAACATTTCGCTGGAATGAAGGAAACCCACGATGTCGTCGATATCGTCCTTGTAGATTATCAGTTTGGACATGCCGCTATCGGAGAAAAGATTGCGTATCTCTGTCAGTGTGGCATCCATGCTGAGAGCAACAATCTCTGTGCGTGGCACGATACAATCGCGCACTTTGACGTTGCGGAAATCAAGGGCATTTTGGAAGATTTTTACCTCTTCTTCTATTTTGTCTTCGTCTTCAATGTTGTCTATGTTGCTTTGTATCAGATGGTCCAAATCGGCCTTGCGGAAACCTTCGTCTTTCTTTTCTTTGGGAATTCGCATACCCATCAGGAAGAGGAGTATGTGTGACAATCCGCTTGTCAATCGGCTTATGGGCCAAAGCAGAATGTAGAAAAACATGGCAGGGATAGAGCATACTCTAAGCATCTTGTTTGGATTGATGCGGAAGAGTGTCTTTGGAAGAAATTCACCTGTAAATAGTACTATGGTGGTACTTATGATAGTCTGAAGCACCACACTATCAGGGATGACTTTAGCCATGAGTATACCATACACAACAAGGGCAATGTTGTTGCCTACTAAGATGGTGGAAATGAAATTGCTGGGATGTTTGTAGAATATGTCTATGATGCGTGAGGTGAGTCCTTGTTCTTCCCTTTCCATCTCGAAACGCATCTTGTTGCTGGAAACAAAGGCTATCTCCGTGCCCGAAAAGAAGGCAGAGAAGGCTAGCACAATGGCAATCTCGATGAATATACTGCTGGGTATTTCTGCTATGTTCATTTCTCTTTCTTAAAATCGAATTTTGTTGGTGCTGGTTCCAATACTTTTGCTGGATTTGCAGTTCTTGGTTTGACGGCAGATGATTGTGGTGGTATGGGTGTTGTGGCAGATGCATGTGGCGGAATGGGTGTGCCGGCTGATGTTGGCACCGTGTTTTCTGTTGCCAGGCTATCTGTTGTGGCAGGGGTGTCGCCTTCTGCATCCGACATGGGGAATGTTCCTTTGGAGTTGGCCACAGAGTAGCGTGTCATTTGCTCGTTACTACGGAATTCTGTACCTTCAAGTGTGCGTTCTGGTGTTATGATAGATATATATGTGTGATTCCACATCTCGTGTTTGTTAAGATCCCAAAACAATTCCTCGGTATTGAAGATGGTACCTTGTACGTTCTTGATGCGTACTCTGCCACGCAGTTCCCACATCTTCTGTTCGTGCAGGTAGGCCGTGTCTGCCTGTACATAAAGGTCTACGTTGAATTCTTCGTCGAGGCGTAGCATGAGAAGCCCTTTGATGAATTTCCATGTTGCTTGTTTGTCAACGGGAGTGTATATATCCCATTCTTCTGCCACAAGGTGATAGCGTATCACACCTGAATCTGAAATAAGGGTGCTGACGCCAACACTATGCATAAAGGGAAGGGAGTCTTGAACCTGTATCTTGTCTGTGGTTCGTACTCCATTGGTGCTTCCATCCCAGTTCTTGGATATATATACACCTGCTATACAGGCAAATACGAAGAAGCATCCCATCCACATAAGTGGTGAGATGCGTTTGGGTTTGTCATGTTTTTGGGCTTGTGACGAATCCATTTATTATTGAATCTTGAATTTCATGAACCAGCCTTCGTTGAACAAAACGCCGAGATTCAGCATAAAGTAGTTTTCCGTGATAAGATTCTGGTTGCTGGGCGCACGACGCAACCATTGCACACCGATGTTTACGGTTGACTTAATTCTTGCACGGCTATTGATGAAGTTTGACAAGGGAAGACCAACACCCATGCTTATTCCCAATTCGCTGGGACCATCTGTAAGGGTTCGGGTGGCTCCTTCACCTTGAGCGATGTTAATGTATGGAGTGTTGTAGGAAACACCGAAGCGGTACTTCATGTGTTTGTAATATTCCTTGCTCGCCATAGGGTCGGGGGTGTATTCCATACCAACGTTGAATCCCAGGCGATTCTTGTAGATGTTGCGCATTGTTGGATAGCTTACAACATTCTGTGAAACAACCATTTGTGGCGCACCGCAATCTTGCCATTGCTGATAGTGAGCATCGGCAGATACTAGCAATGTGTTCTTGTGTTGCCATGCGATACCTGCAGAGTAAGACATGGGAATGTCAAAGCCGAGGTCGTTGTCCACCTGAAGTGTGTCGCCAGTGCTCATGTATCTGTAGAGATAGGCATTTCCGTCGAACTGATGACCGAGCCCCACTTTGGCTCCGAGTGTGAGCCAGTCCTTACGGCTGACGCGGAAGGCATATTGCACGCCGAAGTCAAGTTTGTAGGTCAATACATCGGCATATTGTAAGAAGTTGAATCCATCGTAGAAGTTGCTACTACTGCCTCCCTGAGTGAAATCTTGTATCATGATATGGTCGTATCCGCCCCAAAGTATTCCTGCATTGGCACCTATAGAGAAGTGTTTGAATGGTTGCCATCCCATACCAAGATAGAATTCGTTCAAACCGCCTTTACCCTGGTAGGTGATGGTGTTGCGAACGATTTCTCCTGTGATTTCATCTCTGAAGGCATTGGGACTGGTTGTGGTGTAGTTATAGCCAATGGAGCTATATGGTTTGAATCCAAAGGATAGACCCAATCCTTTGTGCAGACGGAAACCTGCTACAATGTAGTCAAAGCAAGCATTGTTAATGCCAATGCTGCTTGTCTTCGTAGACATGCGTCCGAAACTGGCCGACATGCCTGCATCAAGAATGAAGCTCAGCGAATCGATGTGTGCATACGATGCTGGGTTCATACTATTGAGCCTACTACCAGAGGGCAATGCAATACCCACACCGCCCATGGAGCGGTTCCATGTCTGTGACTGGTCGTTGAGAAGACCCAAACCAAAACGAGAATACGATGAGTGTGTGGCTCCGTTCTGTGCATGTGCTGCTGTGCTGCACAATGCAAGGATTATCGCAAGAAAGAGGTTGCGACCTCTAAGATTTCTTAAATTGTTCAAGGGAATGTCCATTTTTATGCGTGTGCAAAGGTAATATAAAACTTCCAATTGAACAAATGGCATATTTCATATTTCTTGTCCTTTTACCTATTTTATATATATTTTAATGTCGACAATGCCAAATGCCGTTTATTTTTTATAACTTTGCGCTCGAATGAAACGTGTATTTCTGTTTATTCTACTAATCCTCGGAACGCTTACTGTCAGTGCCGAGGTGAGGCGTGGGGACATCGAGGTGAGTGTACTGACATGTTCTCCCGGGCAGGAAGTGTATTCGTATTACGGCCACACAGCTATCCGTGTCAAGGACAGGAATATGGGTACCGATCTTGTCTTCAACTATGGAGTCTTTGACTTCAATAGCGAGAATTTCTTGTGGAGATTCGTGCTAGGACAGACAGACTACATCTGTATGGCTACTCCATGGGAATACTTTACTGTGGAATACGAAAAGCGTGGCAGCAGTGTGGTGGCACAGGTGCTTAATCTCACCGAGGCCGAGACTATGAATGTGAGAGATTATCTCTACAACAATGTCCGCAAGGAAAATTGTGTCTATCGATATAACTTCCTGAAGAACAATTGCACAACCAAGGTAATGGATTGTGTGGATGCCTGTGTTGAGGGAGAACTGGTGTATTCATGGGTTTCGGAACCATGTACTTATCGTGGCATATTGCGAGAGTATACCAAAGACTATCCTTGGTCGCAAGAGGGTAATGATGTGTTGCTAGGGGCAGATGTGGATACCACGTTGTCTCATCGTGCTACATGCTTCATTCCAGAATATTACATGAATGCATTGCAGGGAGCTGTGGTGCGCAATGAGTTTCAAGACACGCGCCGACTCGTGTTGAGAAACGATACATTGATTAAGGCAAGACATAGTATTGTCCAGGTCGAGGAGACGTTTCCTTTCTCCCCGATAGAAATAGGGTGGGGAATGTTTGGTGTGGCACTATTGCTCATTGGTGTAGAACTCTTGTGCAGAAAGATGATGTGGGTGATGGATGTGATATTGATGCTGGTGCACGGCCTGGCAGGATGTCTCATTTGTTTCCTTTTCTGCTTCTCGGAGCATCCAGCGCTTGATAGTAACTGGCTGGTGGGAATCTTGAATCCTCTGCCTTTAGTGTTATTGCCTTTTGTGGTCAAGGCTGCCTGGAAGGACACATTCACCTTGTGGCATTATTTTATGGCAGTGTGGATGGCACTCTATTTGCTATTCATTCCATGGATGCCTCAGCAGATGGGTAGTCTTGTTGTACCTGTTTTGGCCACATTGCTATCTCGTCAGGTTTCCTACATTCTGCATTATGGCAGAAAAACCAGTCCAACAACAGCTACTGGCAAGAGTCGCAAAAAAACTGCTAAAAAGAAATGACATCGAATTTGAAATACAATAGAATCTTCACCACCTTGGCCATGCTCTTCTCCCTTTGCGGAGCAGAGGCACAGACGGCGCCTACATTGCCTCGTCTGGTGGTAAATGTGATGATAGATCAATTAAGGACAGACTATCTGGAGGCCTTCTCGCCATTGTTTGGTGAGCGCGGATTTCGTAGACTGATGCAAGAGGGTAGTGTCTACACCCAGGCGGAATATCCCTTTGCACGTCCAGATAGAGCCAGTGCCACGGCATGTATGCATAGTGGTGCTTCACCTTATGACAATGGTATTCCATCGGAAAGATGGTTGGACCGACAAAGCTTGCGTCCCATATATTGTGTTGACGATGCAGCTTATGCAGGTCATCTTACCGCCGAGAAGTCTTCTCCATTGCATCTGAGCGTCTCTACAATAGGAGACGAACTGAAGGTTGCCACCGAGGGCAAAGGTATTGTCATCAGTGTGTCGCCTTTCCGTGATTCTGCCATACTTTCTGCCGGTCATGCCGCCAATGGTTGTTTTTGGCTCAACGACCTTACCGGACAATGGTGCTCGACAAGTTATTATGGAGAATTTCCTTCATGGGCATTGACATATAGTAGGTACAATTCCTTACAGAAGCGTATCGACGATATTGTTTGGGTTCCTTCCAACGATGTTGTAGGAAATTTCAGTTACTTCGTTTCTGGAGGACTGAAAAAGCCCTTCTCGCACAAGTTCAAAGGCGACAGAGCATATCGTGAGTTCAAGGCCAGTGGTATGGTCAATGAAGAGGTCAATCGTTTTGCTATCCATTGTATGGCATCAGCAGGAATGGGATTGGATGCCATTACCGATATGATTTCGCTGACATACTATGCAGGAAATTACGACCATCGTTCGGTGGCAGATTGCCCCATGGAACTACAGGATACATATGTGCGTCTTGACAATGCCTTGGGTGTGCTTATCGACGATGTGGAGAAGCGCGTTGGCAAGGGTAATGCATTGTTTGTAATAACTGGCACTGGTTATAACGACGAACCTGTATCCGACGACCTTTCAAAATACCGCATCCCCACAGGAACCTTTGACATGCATCGTGCCGAGATGCTATTGAATATGTATCTCATTGCTGTCTATGGTCAAGGACAATGGGTAGAAACCAGTCTCGGCAATGAGATTTACCTCAATCTCAAACTCATTGAGCAGCGCAATGTCAACCTCACCGAGATGCTCGAGATGAGTTCGGCATTCTTGATTCAGTTGTCTGGAGTGAAGGATGTCTACACCAGTCAGCGCCTATCGTTGGGAGCATGGACACCAGGAGTTTCCAAGTTGCGCAATGCATATAACCCCCATCGTTCGGGCGACATTATGGTACAAGTGGCACCCGGTTGGTCGCTGATAGGGGCTAGTGGTGTTTCGGTCAATACCAAACAAGAAATCTCACGCGAAAGTTATATAGCCTTCCCATTGTTCTTCATGGGCACAGGTTTCGTTTCAACAATAATAGATACGCCAGTAAGCATAGACCATGTGGCACCAACCGTAGCCAAAGTCTTGCGCATACGTTCTCCAAATGCTTGTGCTCTGGCACCCCTCCGATTGTCTTCTCAGTTGAGATAATCAAAAAATATGGAATAATAAAAACAAAACAAATATAGCAAAAACATCAAATCAATGAATATAACCAATTTCTTAGTAAAACTTTTTGGCGACAAGAAGTCACGCGACCTCAAGGCATATCGTCCTTTGGTACAAGCTGTCTTGGACGCCTATCCTTCTGTGCAGACTCTCAGCAATGATGAGTTGCGTCAGCGTGTTCAGGACATCCGTAAGCAGATTGCCGACAAGGCTGCTCCCCTGCGTCAGCAGATAGAGGAGATTAAGAGTCGTATTCCTCAAACAGAGATTCAGGACCGTGCTCCTCTTTTCCAGCAGATAGACAAGTTGGAGAAGGAAGTTTTGGACATTCTCGAGGTTGCTCTTGATGAGGTGCGTGCCGAGGTGTTTGCCATTGTCAAGAGTACAGCAGAGCGCTTTACCCACAATGCAGACATCTGCGTTAAGGCAACTGATTTCGACCGCGAGTTGGCTACAAAGCACGATTTTGTGGATATCGATGGCGATACAGCCATTTACCACAACCATTGGATTGCTGGTGGTAATGATATGCAATGGGCCATGGTACACTTCGATGTACAGCTCTTTGGTGGTACTGTGCTGCATCAGGGCAAGATTGCAGAGATGTTCACCGGTGAGGGTAAAACTCTTACCGCAACTCTGCCCGTGTTCCTCAATGCTTTGACTGGCAATGGTGTTCATGTGGTAACTGTCAACGACTATCTGGCCAAGCGTGACTCGGAGTGGATGGGCCCCATCTACATGTTCCATGGACTGAGTGTAGATTGCATTGACAAGCACCAACCCAATAGCGAGAGTCGCCGCAAGGCTTATATGGCCGACATTACTTTCGGTACCAATAATGAGTTTGGTTTCGACTACCTTCGCGACAATATGGCTCAGGATCCTTCAGATCTGGTTCAGCGCAAGCACAACTATGCTATTGTCGATGAGGTTGACTCCGTTCTTATCGACGATGCTCGTACACCTTTGATTATCTCAGGTCCCGTTGCCAAGGGCGATGACCAGATGTTCGAGCAATATCAGCCACTTGTTGAGCGTCTCGTTGGTGTTCAGCGCACATTGGCAACACAATATCTTGCCGAGGCCAAGAAACTCATTGCCGAGGGTACAGAGGCAAAAGACAAGCAAAAGACCTCAGAAGGTTTCCTCTCACTCTATCGTAGCTACAAAGCTCTGCCCAAGAACAAACCTCTTATCAAGTATCTCTCCGAACCTGGTATCAAGGCTGGTATGCTTGCCACCGAGGAGATTTATATGGAGAACAACAACCGCCGTATGCCCGAGGCTATAGAACCCTTGTTCTTCGTTGTTGAGGAGAAGCAAAATAGCGTAGAGCTTACCGACAAGGGTAATGATTGGCTTGCTTCTCAGGTCAACGATCCTGCACTCTTCGTTCTGCCCGATATTGCTGGAATGATGTCACAATTGGAGGCAGATACAACCATCGACGATGAGACCCGCATACAGAAAAAGGATGAGGTCTATGCCGACTATTCTGTAAAGAGTGAACGTGTGCACACATTGCAACAATTGCTCAAGGCTTATACAATGTTTAATCTCAACGAGGAGTATGTCATCCAGGATGGCGAGATTAAGATTGTTGACGAGCAGACAGGTCGTATCATGGAGGGGCGCCGTTGGAGCGATGGATTGCACCAGGCGGTTGAGGCCAAGGAGCATGTAAAGGTACAGGCTGCTACACAGACCTATGCTACCATTACTCTTCAGAACTATTTCCGTATGTACCACAAGTTGTCTGGTATGACAGGTACTGCTGTTACCGAGGCTGGTGAGTTCTGGGACATCTATAAGTTGGACGTTGTTGAGGTTCCCACCAACCGCGATGTGGTGCGCAACGATGGTAATGATCGTATCTACAAGACTCAGCGCGAGAAGTACAATGCCGTAATCGAAGAGGTAGTGCGCATGCGTAATGCTGGTCGTCCCACTCTTGTTGGTACCACCAGTGTGGAGATCAGCGAATTGCTTTCCAAGATGCTCTCTATGCGCAAGATTCCTCATCAGGTGTTGAATGCCAAGTTGCACCAGAAAGAGGCTGATATTGTTGCCGAGGCAGGTCGTAGCATTGATGGATTGGGTACAGTTACCATTGCCACCAACATGGCGGGTCGTGGTACCGATATCAAGCTCACCCCCGAGGTTAAGGCAGCAGGTGGTTTGGCCATCATCGGCACAGAGCGTCACGAGAGCCGTCGTGTCGACCGCCAGTTACGTGGTCGTTCTGGTCGTCAAGGCGATCCTGGTAGTTCTGTTTTCTATGTTTCTCTCGAGGATAAACTCATGCGTCTGTTTGCTTCCGAGCGTATTGCTCGCGTGATGGATAAGCTTGGTTTCGAAGACGGCGAGATGATTGAGCATTCTATGATTACCCGCTCTATCGAGAACGCACAGAAGAAGGTCGAGGAGAATAACTTCGGTGTACGTAAGCGCTTGCTGGAATATGACGACGTGATGAACAAGCAGCGTAGTGTTATCTACGAGAAGCGTCGTCATGCACTTATGGGCGAACGTCTGGGTATGGATATCGCCGATATGATTTGGGATCGTGTGTGCAATATCATGGAATCGCATGATTTCCAGAATTGCCGCAATCAATTCCTAGAGATTCTCGCAATGGAGTTCCCTCTCACTCAGGATCGCTATCAGAGTGGCAAGATGGAGGAGTTGGAAGAAGAGGTTTACCAGAAGGCAATGGAGCGTTTTGCTCAGAAATGCCAGATTATTTCTACCAATGCCCATAAGGCTGTTTCTATGATTGTGGAAAATCCCGATCAGATGCCTCGTTATGAGAATATCATGGTACCAGTGGTGGATGGCCGTCGTGTTTATCAGGTTTCTTGCAACATACAGGAGGCTTACCAAAGTCAGTCACAAGCAGTTGTTACAGCATTCCACAAGAGCCTTATTCTTCACACTATCGACGATGCATGGAAGGAGAACCTTCGTCTTCTCGATGAGTTGAAACACTCTGTGCACAATGCATCTTACGAGCAGAAGGATCCCTTGCTCATCTACAAGCTGGAGTCGGCCAAGTATTTCGACCAGATGATCAACAAGATCAACGATCGTGTTGTAAGCGTTCTTATGCGTGCTCAGGTTCCCGAGTTGCAGATTCGTCAGGCCGAGGCTCCTCAGCCTCCCCGTCCTCAGCAGCGTCTTCAAGAGAACCATCCCAATATAGATGAGGGTATGCGTCAGGCTGCCAACCGCGACACACGCGAGCAACAACCAGTTCAGCCTATACGTCGTGAGAATCTTCCTGGTCGCAACGAGCCCTGTCCTTGCGGTTCTGGCAAGAAGTTCAAGCATTGCCACGGACGCAACCTATAATAAATAGTAAAAAAAGAATTATCCCCGTGCAACCCTCTCTTATTGAGGGTTTGCAGGTGGGGTAGTGGTGAAGTCTAAAATAAAACAGTACAATAACTATGACTAAGATTACGCCAGAGAGACAAATCCAACGAGCCTTGCGTCATGCTGCAGAGCATTTTCAGCAGATAGCAGAACCAGTACTTACAGACATCATTGTCAGGGTCTTTCCACATAGTGGAGAGGTAAAGTTCTATGACGATGACGAAAGAGAACTTATGCGCATTGTTATCGAGGAATGGATTCATGGTTCTCGAGATGAGTATTTCTATACAAAGGTAACTCCCATCTTGAGAAAGGCCATCAGCGATTTGCGTGCCGAGGTCATAGACACGATGCAGATATTGCGCCCCTACACCTTCGTAATGCAAGACGAGGACGGCGAAACCATTACCGACCTTTATATCGTTGACGACCAGGACACAATGATAATTTCTGGTTCCACTTTGCTCGAAGGACTTGATGAAGACCTAAACACCTTCTTCAAACAACTTATGGAGGAGTGATTCCCATCGTTGCTTCACAACCCACAAAAAAACAATCCCCTGCCTGTAAAAGTACAAGCAGGGGATTTGTGTATTCTATGATAGTTTGTACAACCTTACTTCACAAAGGTCAGACCCAGATACATGCCATTGATACTCTTGGTGGCGGCGGTAAGTGTGGTAAGGGTGCTGTTGTTGGTGGCGCTACCTACAGCAGAAAGAACCTTGCTGAGGAACTGTGCCAACTTGTCGGCCTTGAATGCCAACTGCATACCATCGGAGGTCATTTTGCAATTAACCTTAAAGGTGGTGAGTTTGCCCAACTTTGTTGAAGAGGTCAACTGACTAACTGCTGTGCTACCAAGATTAATGGTGAGGTCAGTATCGGCAACGCTCCACTGGAAGGGGATGTTCTTGTTGGCAAACTGTATAGAGCCGCTCTTGTCCTCGTTGAAGGTCATCTTAACCTTGCCAGAGGTAAAACCAACCTTGTTCAAATAGCTCTGGAGCTTCTGCTCGATAGCCTTACTGGCAGCAGAACCACCTACATTGGTCAGAATGTTTTCGCTCTCAAAAACTACGGCAGGAACATTGTAGCTCCATGTGCCAACAATGGTGTTCTCGCTTACCTTGTCCATACCCAGAAGACCAGAAACGATATCTCCCAAACCACCCAGCAGATTGCTTGCTGTGTTTGAACCTGATTTTGAATCGCTCTGTTCAGTGTTGCTACCTCCAAGTTTCTTTAGAGCATCCAACAGACCCTGAGCCTGACAGTTTGTTGCAGAGAAGGCAAACATTGCCATAAGCGCGATGATTGTTTTCTTCATAATAAAAAATGTTTTATTGTTTGAATTATTAATATTGGTAATGTTAGTGTCACTAAGGTTGTAATTTGCGCAGTAGGTGTACCCAGTTCCCCTTTGGGTGCCCATTTCAGCAGGGCAGGGTAGACTACCAATGCCACTATGGCGCTCCACATCAGCACGCTTTGCCATGCTATCATTTTCAATGCCATGGGCAAAAGCATCAGTATCCATGCCGGGAGCATCATTATCAGCGAGGCAATGTACTTTGCCTGATAGACAGGTTGCAAGCTATGCAAACGAGTTTTTAGCAACGGCATATGTGCTTGTTCATACCCCATATTGCATGTGAGCAGTTGCAACGATGGTGATACCAGTGCATAGAGTACGGCAAAGTCGATATATGCATCCGATTCGCCCAGACAACTTATGCCTATGAGCATGGCAGAAGCAATCACACTATTGCGCAGTTTTGTGACCAGTTTGGGGTGCCTGAATCTCAGTTTGAACTCGCATGCCAGGAATCCGTTTTTGCCACTTATGCCCAGAGGTTTGCCAACCACCTTTTTTGATAATCCCAGATAGGCGCGCCAACACCAAAGGTAGAAATAACCGCTCAGCAGAAACACACCTATTAGCCACCACTGTGGCCATATTATGGGCAACCACATGAAGTTTATCGGCATCAGAGTCAGCCTCAGAGCATATGCCACCTCCATTTGCCATTTCCTTATGGGCAGCAGTTGGTATGGGAGAGTGTTTTTCTCTGGTGTCTGTTGTATCATCCACCTTAGTACCTGGTCGGCTATTAGCAGATATGGCAGACTTTCAAACACCGAGGCACCTGTTGCCTTCATTGTTTCCGAAGCTCCCAGGCAGGCACTTATCCACACAACCAATTTCAGTCCTCGTGCCAACATCTCCCGAGCGAATGACGATCTGCGTCGCTCACGAAGCCATTCGTGTCGGCATAACTCAAGAATCGTTCTCGTCGTTTGCGTCATAGGCTCTGATGTTAGGACACTCTGATACCCTCAAGGTTTAAGTGATGCAAGCAATGCGATGTGCATATTAACAAACTAAAAGTGGTCACGCTACAGGTTTATTCTTTCATACTGAAACAGTTCCCCATAATCATGACCACATTATTTTGTTGTTATATTTAGAAGAATATTATCTTCTTAATGTTTTTTTATCCGCGCAGAGCTTTTACGGTCTCCTCCAGAGCGGCAATCTTGCTCTCGGCATCTGCCAGTTTCTTCTTCTCCAACTCTACCACCTGGGCAGGAGCATTCTGCACGAAGCGCTCGTTGGAGAGTTTCTTCTCTATGCCGGTCATGAAGCCTTTCAGGCGTGCTATCTCAGCCTCGGCCTTCTTGATTTCCGCCTCGGCATCGATGAGGTTGCCCAGAGGCACGGCATATTCGTTGGTACCCACGAGGAAGGCCTGGCTGCCCTCGCCCTTCTGTGCCACGTATAGGATTTCGCCAAGAGTAGCCATCTTGCTGACGATGCTGCCTATGGCAGGGCACTGGGTGATGCGGCTTTCGCCCTCGGCTACTACAACCTCCAATGTGAGAGGTTCGCGCTGGGCGATGTTCTTGCTCTGACGCACGGCACGTACACCGGATACAATCTGCTTCAACTGCTCGAAGTCGGCAATCAGCTTGGCATCGGTCTCGGTGGGCTTGTCCAGAGCGAGCGTGCTCACCATGATGCTCTCGCCCTCCTGGCGCTCAGCAATGTGCTGATAGAGCTCCTCGGTGATGAAGGGCATGAAGGGGTGGATAATCTGGAGCAACTGCTCGAAAATCTGCATCGTAGCCTCCAGAGTCTTGCGGTCGATGGGAGCCTGGTAGGCAGGCTTAATCATCTCCAGATACCAGCCGGAGAACTCGTCGGTGAAGAGCTTGAACATTGCCATCAGTGCCTCGTTCAGACGGTACTTGCCATAGAGGTCGTCTATCTCGTTGGCATAGGTGCGCAGCTGTGCCTGCATCCACTCTATTGCCTTCACATTGGGCTCGGGCTGTGCTATCTCGTCGCTAATCTCCCAACCCTTCACCAGACGGAAGGCATTCCATATCTTGTTGCAGAAGGCAGCACCCTGTCCGCACAGACTCTCGTCGAAGAGGATGTCGTTGCCCGCAGGAGCAGCCAGAAGCATACCCATGCGCACACCGTCTGCACCATACTTGTCTATGAGGCCCAGGGGATCGGGACTGTTGCCCAACTGCTTGGACATCTTGCGACCCAGATTGTCGCGCACGATACCGGTGAAATATACATTGCGGAAGGGAACATCCTTGATGTACTCCTCGCCGGCCATGATCATGCGTGCCACCCAGAAGAAGATGATGTCGGGACCGGTCACCAGGTCGGCGGTGGGGTAGTAGTAGTTAATCTCCTCGTTGCCGGGGTTCATGATGCCACCAAACAGGCTCACGGGCCAAAGCCATGAACTGAACCATGTGTCCAGAGCGTCCTCGTCGTGACGGAGCTCTTCGGCGGTGATGTTCTCAAAGCCGGCAATCTTCTGTGCCTTTGCCAGAGCCTCCTCGCGGTTCATTGCCACCACGAACTGCTCTTCCTGTCCCTCCTCGGTGGGCAGATAGTAGGCAGGTATGCGATGACCCCACCACAACTGACGGCTGATGCACCAGTCGTCGATATTCTCAAGCCAGTTGCGATAGGTTGTTACATATTTCTGGGGATGGAACTTTATCTCGCCGTTCAGCACGGGAGGCAGAGCGATGTCGGCAAAGTGCTGCATGGACAGATACCATTGCATGCACAGACGAGGCTCTACTGCTACCTCGGGGTTGCGCTCCGAGTAGCCCACCTTGTTGGTGTAGTCCTCCACCTTCTCCATCAGACCAGCCTCCATGAGGTCCTTGGCAATCTGCTTGCGCACCTCCATGCGGTCCTGACCCACGTACAGGCCAGCAGCCTCGCTGAGAGTGCCGTCGGGGTTGAAGATGTCTATGGTCTCCAGGTTGTGAGTCTTGCCCAGGTTGTAGTCGTTCACGTCATGAGCAGGAGTAACCTTCAAACAGCCAGTACCGAACTCTATCTCCACATAGCGATCCTCGATAACGGGGATGACACGGCCCACCAGAGGCACCACCACCTTGTGGCCCTTCAGCCACTGGTTCTTGGGGTCCTTGGGGTTGATGCACATGGCGGTGTCGCCCATGATGGTCTCGGGACGTGTGGTTGCCACCACGGCATAGTATCTGCCCTCTTCGTCCTGATGCAGCACCTCGCCCTCCTCGCCTGTGGGCACCACGGGGTTGGTGTCGGCATCTGCCACATAGTAGCGAAGGTTGTACAGCTTGCTCTGCTCCTCGCGGTAGATAACCTCGATGTTAGACAGGGCTGTCTGAGCCTTGGGGTCCCAGTTCACCATACGCAGACCACGATAGATGAGGCCCTTGTCGTACAGGTCGCAGAACACCTTCAGCACGCTCTGGCTGCGCTCCTCGTCCATGGTGAACGATGTGCGGTCCCAGTCGCACGAAGCACCCAGTCGGCGCAACTGCTTCAGGATGATGCCACCGTGCTCGTTGGTCCAGTCCCAAGCATGAGTGAGGAACTCCTCACGGGTGAGGTCCAGTTTCTTGATGCCCTTCTCGGCCAGACGGTTCACCACCTTAGCCTCGGTGGCGATAGAAGCATGGTCGGTGCCAGGCACCCAACAAGCGTTCTTGCCCTGCAGACGTGCACGGCGCACCAGAATGTCCTGGATGGTGTTGTTCAGCATGTGGCCCATGTGCAGCACACCGGTCACATTTGGTGGCGGTATCACCACGGTGTAGGGTTCGCGACCATCGGGCTTACTGGCGAACAGTTTGTTGTCCATCCAGTACTGATACCATTTGCCCTCCACTTCCGAGGGGCTATACTTAGTAGCTAATTCAGTCATTTGTGTTATGATGTTTTTATTATTTTTCGCGCAAAGTTAGTAAAAATATTCCGTTTATATATAAGGAGCAGTTCATAATCTCTCGTTATGTGGTTTATTTGTAGGAAGAAGACCTCAAATCATCAAAAAAGTAAGACTTTTCTTTGCGCTGGCAAACTTTTTCGTTAACTTTGCCCAAAATAGAAGGTATAGTAAAATGACACAAATAGTTTTGAATATAGAAGACAAGAACTTGCTCCCGAGTTTGCGTAAAATATTGAGCAACCTCAAGGGCGTGTCCATTGCCAAGACACGAACCGTCCAGAAGGGGACCTTGTCAAAGGCCGTGGATGAGGTTCGTAGTGGCAAGGTAACCCGAGTGGGTAGTGTGGCTGAACTCATGGCCGAACTTGATTCGTGATGTACGAGATATTGTTTTCTAATCAGTTCAAGCGTTCATATAAGAAATGCTTGAAGCGTGGGCGCGACAAGGCTTTGCTTGAAGAGGTCGTTACCCTTTTGGCAGAGACTGGTTCGCTTCCTCAGCGTTATAAGGCCCATAAATTGGTTGGTCAGTGGCAGGGACTTTGGGAATGCCATATCCAGCCCGATTGGTTGCTTATCTGGGAGCAGCGCGATACTGAACTCATTTTGATTCTTACTGATACCGGAACACACTCCGATTTATTCGGTTAATGCCACTTATATAATATCCCCTTTTATTATGTCAACAAAAGAACAGAAACTGGCCGCTTTCGGTCGTCTGCTGGATGTGATGGACACCCTCAGAGAGAAGTGCCCCTGGGACCGCAAGCAGACCTTTGAGAGCCTGCGCCCAAACACCATAGAGGAGACTTTCGAACTGTGCGATGCCCTCATCAAACAGGACACCAACGAGATTTGCAAGGAACTTGGCGATGTGCTTCTGCACGTGGTCTTCTATGCCAAGATAGGCAGCGAGCAGGGCGATTTCGACATTGCCGACATCTGCAACAAACTGTGCGACAAACTCATCTTCCGCCACCCCCATGTCTATGGCGAGGCCGAGGCGCAGTCGGCTGGCGAGGTCAGTCTGCTCTGGGAACAGGTCAAGCAGAAGGAGAAGGACGGCAACAAGACCGTGCTCTCCGGTGTGCCCCAGTCCCTGCCTTCGCTCATCAAGGCCTACCGCATCCAGGACAAGGCCCGCAATGTGGGTTTCGACTGGCAGAAGCGCGAGGATGTCTGGGACAAGGTTCACGAGGAGATTGACGAACTGCGCGTGGAACTGGAGAAGGACGACCTGGAGCACTCCACCGACGAATTTGGCGACCTGCTCTTCTCGCTCATCAATGCCTCCCGCCTCTACGGCATCAACCCCGACAATGCCCTCGAGCGCACCAACCGCAAGTTCATCTCACGCTTCACCTATGTCGAGGAGCGTGCCAAGGAACAGGGCCGCGACATCAAGGACCTCACCCTTGCCGAGATGGACGCGCTCTGGAACGAGGCGAAGCAAGGAGAGTGAGGTGAACGTTTAACGATTAACGACTTGCCAGAACATAGGAATATTCAGTTTGCGTTATGAAGAAGAGAATTGCTTTTTGGTTTTGTGTTCTCTGCACAACCTTGTCTGGTTATGCACAGTCCTCGTCGTTGCAAGACTATGTGGCAAGTGTAAGGTCGAAATCATGCGCTCCTGTAGACTATATATTCAAACTGTTTGAACACTCCGATATCGTAGTGATTGGAGAACGTGACCACAGAGATACCACACAATATGAATTGATATTGGACATATTGCGTGATGCTCGTTTTGCCGAGGAGATCGGTTATGTGTATACCGAAGTAGGATGTGTAAACAGAACAAAAGATGTAAACAGATTACTTCAGAGGAAATACAAGACTGCTCAGGCATTCAACGACGCCCTCTATACATACCTTCGCAACGAGGATTTCAATCCGCTTTGGGATAAGTACAATCGTGTACAGTTCCTTCGAGGACTCTATGAAATAAATCGTGTCAGCAGACATAAGATTACATTGGGATTGACGGATTGTAAATTCTCGTGGAATAAAATCAAAACCGCCCAAGAGTATCGGGATTTTGATGATTCTCCGGCTTGCTCTTACCGCGACTCCACGATGTCTTTTCATTTTGTAGAAATGTACGCCAACCAGAAACCTAAGAAGAGCAAGCGAAAGGCTCTGATAATAACCAATCATCCCCATGCGCTGAACGCCACTTTTGCCGGTAACGACTACCATCGCCAGGGCAAATGGCTTAAGGAACTCTATGGTGAGGATAATGTGAAGATAGTGATGCTCAACTGGACGGAATACACCCAAAAGGAGCAGATGCCATTGGTTGCACGTGGATTGTGGGATGCTGCGTTTGAGGTCATGGGTTGTCAGTCCTTCGCTATGGATATTAAGGGAACTCCTTTTGGCCGAGAACCATATTTTAACGTTCGATATGGTGATATGAAATGGGAAGATATTGCCGATGGCATAATTTATTACAAGCCAATCTATGAGTCGGTGCTGACAATAGGTATCCCAGGTATTGTAAGCGTAGACTTTGAAGAGGAACTTATGCGTAGGATTCGGATTTATTTCGAGGCGATGGATAGACCTGTTCCCCCATTTGAAGAAGCAAAGCCCATGTATGACAGGTTCTTCTCTTTCCCCGCTACTTATCCGCTGTCACCTCATAGCGTACGAGACACGATTCGCAGTTTGATGAAAGAATAACAATTATGGCATTAGCAATAAACATAAGCGACCTGCTCAACAAGCAGAAGATAGAATCCAACCGAATTGAGTTCAAGAAGGGCTGGAATCCAGTGAGCATATACCACAGCGTATGTGCGTTCGCCAACGATTTTGATGATCTTGGTGGTGGCTACATCGTGGTCGGTGTAGATACTGATGAAGAAACTGGAGTTGCTATTCGTCCGGTTGAAGGAATACCTACAGAAAAGATTGATGGGATTCTCCAGGAGATGGTTGGTTACAATAACAAGATTTCACCTTACTATATGCCTCGAACTAGTGTTGAAGAGGTAGATGGTAAGTATGTGCTTGTAATATGGTGTCCTGCAGGAATAAACCGTCCATATTCTGTGCCAGAAAATGTTACAGCCAAGAGTAACACAAAGGAGTATTTCTACGTTCGTAGTGGCACAAGCAGTATCATAGCCAAGGGTGAAGTTCTCGACGAATTGCGTGAGTTGGCAAGTCGTGTTCCTTTTGACGAGCGTGGGAATCCCGACATCAAGATAGAGGATATTTCAACGCTGTTGCTGAGAGAGTATTTGGTTAAGGTGGGTAGCAAACTTGCCAACGAATTGTATGCCAAACCTCTCGAAAGTATTTTGGAGCAAATGGATTTGTTTGTTGGTTCTAAGGAAAATCGTATGCTTAGAAATGTAGCAGCCATGATGTTCTGTGAAGACCCAAGCAAATTCTTTAAGCGTACACAGGTTGAAGTAGTATATTTCCCTGAAGGGCGACTTAATAATCCAAACAATTTATATGAAGGTCCTGTAATAAAGGGGTCAATCACCCAGATAATTGATAGGACATTGGAATATCTCAATCGTATGCTTGTTATACAGGCGGTAATTAAACCTAAAGATAGTAGCAGAAGCCAAAAGTTCTTTACCTATCCATACCAAGCATTGGAGGAGAGTGTGACAAACTCGCTTTATCATAGGGATTATCGTGAATGGGAGCCAGTGGTTATCACGGTAGAACCTCAAGGAATTACCATTCAGAATGTCGGTGGGCCCGATAGGAGTATTTCTGCTGCCGATATTTCAAAATGCGAAATTTTAGTATCTAAACGTTATCGTAATCGTAGGCTTGGTGAATATCTTAAGGAGTTGGATTTGACAGAAGGACGTAGTACAGGTATTCCAACTATCCAAAATGTTTTGGAAAACAATGGTTCTCTGCGAGCTACTGTTGTTACAGATGAAGAGCGCACCTTCTTTAGAATAACTATCCCATGTCATGAAGCAGCCGGCAATATAATTGCAGACATTGCACATAAAGATGGTTCATTAAAGGCTTCTAAACGAGGTGTACTCAAAACTGGACTCGAAAGTGGACTCAAAAGTGCACTGCAAACTGCACTCGAAAGTGCACTGCAAACTGCACCTAAAAGTGCACTCAAAATTATAGAACAAATAAGTAATAACCCTCGAGCAACCATGACGGATTTAGCAAATATAACTGGTTATTCTAGAAGATGGGTTGCCCAGACTATAAAACGACTTCAGGAACAAGGCATCATAAAGCGTATTGGTTCTGATAAAACGGGGCATTGGGAAATTATAGGTAAATGGTAAAGTAGAGTCTGAGATGATTACTGGTTACTTGACAGTGTGACTCATAAGGTCACCCCTCCCAACCTGTCAACTATAAAGATAAACGGGCAGAAGAAGGAGATATTTTTCAACTGTCTCATACCTGCAAGTTTTGTCGTAACGCTCATTACCGTAACAGCTGTTACGATGAGATAAAGGTACAAATAAAATTATCATTCGTGCAATAAATCTATAGTTTTTACCTTAATGATAGCACTGCCAATTTTCCTTTCCAGACCAGCCTTGCTAGGTATGCCCATCTAGCCTATATAGCCCTTCCAGCCCCATTCAATTAGGTTTTCACTTTTCCGTTTATACCATGAAATCCCTTTCCCTTTTCACCCTCGCCCTTCTTCTGGCCACCTCACTTTCTGCCCAGAAGCCACAAGAGTATATCATCAACCCCGAGATCAAGTACCAGGAGATAGACAACTTCAGCGCCTCCGATGCGTGGCGCATGGACTTCGTGGGCAAGCATTGGCCACAGGAGAAGAAGGAACGCCTGGCCGACCTGCTCTTCAAGCGCGAGTTCGACAAGGACGGCACCCCCATAGGCATGGCACTGAGCTGCTGGCGTGTGAACATCGGTGCTGGCAGTTATGAGAACCGCGAAGCGAAGGAGGTTACCAGCACATGGAATCGCACCGAGTGTTTCCTTGCGCCCGATGGTTCGTGGAACTTTGACAAACAGGCTGGTCAGCAATGGTTTATGCGTGCCGCCAGAGAGCGAGGTATGAACGACTTCCTCTTCTTCACCAACTCCGCCCCATATTTCATGACACGCTCTGCCTCCACCGTGGCAAGAGACAGCCGTGGCATCAACCTGCAGGAGGACAAGTTCGACGACTTTGCCCGTTTCCTCTCGCGTTGTGCCCGCCATTTTACCGACGAGGGTTTCAACATCCGCTACATCAGTCCCCTCAACGAACCCAACGTGGAGTGGCACAGCAACTCATGGCAGGAGGGCACCTTCGCCACCAAGGCCGATATCTACAACGTGGTTTCCGAACTCGACAAGGCCATCACTGTCGAGGGTCTCTCCTCGCGCATCATCACTCCCGAGTTGGGCGAACTGAAGATGCTCTTCGAGGTGGATGCCAACGACCGCATGCCCGACGACATCATCCGCTCCATGTTCTACAAGGACGGTGCCTACAGCCTGCTCGGCTTCAAGAACCTCTACAACTGCGTTGCCGCCCACGACTATTGGACGGCCTATCCTCCCACACTCCTCGTTGACATGCGCACCCGTCTGCATCAGGACCTCACCGCCAATGGCATGGGCACCAAGTTCTGGGCCTCGGAATACTGCATCCTGGAGAAGAACGACGAAATCACCATGCCACCTTCGTCCACCAAGAGCATCAATCTCGGACTCTATGTGGCACGCATCATTCACTCCGACCTCGCACTGGCCAACGCCTCCGCATGGCAATGGTGGACCGCCGTTTCGCTCAACGAGGATGTCCCCGTACGTCTCCTCCCTCTGAAGGACTCGTCCGAGGAGAGTGTCAAGTACGACGGCACCATCCAGCCCACCAAGATGTTCTGGGCCACGGCCAACTACAGCTTCTTCATCCGTCCCGGCATGCACCGCATCGATGTACGCCCTGCTAAGGGACAGGTGTCTCCTCTCGAGGCATCCACCTCGCTCATGCTCTCGTCCTATACCGATGGCAAGCAGACCGTCACCGTCATCATCAACTACACCGCCGACGACCAACCCCTCTCACTCCGATGCGGCTCTGCCAAGAAGGGCAAACTCTACGTCACCTCCACCGACCAGGACCTCCGCTACACAGGCCAGCACTCCCTCCGCTCCCTCACCATCCCCGCACGCTCCATCGTCACCGTGGTGGTAGAGTAGGGCAGAGAACAGACATTATCAGGCATAGCAAACTCGATTCTATAAATTACCGGTTTGGGTTTATAGGACTACTTCTCCTATTGTATGGGGGCAGTGGGATTGGTAGACTATATTCATCTTGAGGAAATGAAAAAACAGGACAATATTCTTGTCGAGAATTGCGAAATTACAACCAAATCTTGTTTTGTGCGCAAATATCCGTTTCTATGGGGGCAATTTGTATGGGTCAATATACCGAATTTCTCATAGAACATAATTGACTTGGCAAGGTCAGTAGTACTCCTTTGCAAAGTAAGTACTACTGCTATGAAAAAAACAGTATGTCTTCTAAAGATCCTTTTTCGCGTTTCTTTATGAAAATATCACATTTTTTATGCCTGTTTTATGAAAAAATCTCACAAAAACTAATATAGAACCAACTTATTTTGCATATCTCTACATGACAAACAGTCTTTATTCGCTATAGAATGAAGAAAACAGACGATAATATTTTTGATAAAATATTTTGACTTATAAAAGAAATGAACCCCAAAAAATGGGGCTCATTTCACCATTGGCTGGCGCGTTTTTTTATTCTAAAGTAGCTAAAACGCTAATTGCTTACTATTTTACAATTACCTTGCCATTCTGGATAAAGACACCATTCTGTGCCTTGTGTGTTTAATGAACGGAGTTGCTTTTGCTTGATGAATGCTGGTGAATAAAGGTGGAAACGGAAACTATGCGGACGCTGCACTTGGCGAGAAAAGGTCGGATGAAATTCAACCTCATTGCGCCCTCAAAGTGGCGAAACATCTGTCCAAAGAGTATATCATCATAACGCTAATGACCGATTTGGGTTTAATGAGGCGAAATTTCATTTTTGGTAGGTCCTATAAATTAGCTGAATGTAAAGAAGCCCTTGATTTGCTAACCTCAAATAAGGCAGCCAAGAATGGCTATCTGCCTGACATTGACATCTCTTTGTCGACGTGTTATCTCGGCAATGGTTATCTTTTAGACCGTGAGTTTCTGAATGGGCAGAGTGTTTCGATGTCCCACTTCGGAAATAATTTTGCCAT
>JAFYMW010000052.1 GCA_017548165.1 Bacteroidaceae bacterium | reverse complement strand
TATTCTTGGGGTTAACCAAACGCTGGTGAGCCTTATAGTTGGTCCATTTTTCAGCAATAGGTCCCTCGGGGATTCTTGAATCTAAAGTCTTTGCCATGATTTTGGTAGATTATAGATTAATGGATTTAGTTTAATAGAAAATTAGCAACCGATTGCATGGCAAGCGTTAGCAACTGTACCTGCAACCTCATTGAAGTCGCAAGGACGGTAGCCGAAGCAGAAAGCAACAGCTACGGCAACGAACATCAGGATGATGATGGTAGATACGATGCAGCTGATAGCACGCCAACGGTTGAACCAGATCTTGCCACTCAAGCCAAGGCTCTGCATAGAACTCCACAAACCGTGGTTCAGGTGGAACCAAAGAGCAGCGAGCCATACGAGGTAGATAACGGTGTAAACGGGACAAGCAAATGTCTCGGCAATCCAATAAGCACCGTTGGTAGCCAAGTGATGGTCACCAGCGCAAGGCATCAACTCTACGAGCATCATCTTTGCCCAGAAGTTGTAAAGGTGCAGGCCCATACCCAGGATAACGATGATACCCAGGACGAGCATGTTCTGGCTGCTCCACTCTACCTTCTTGGGAGTGTCTACAACCTCATAACGGCTGGTACCGCGAGCACGACGGTTCTGGATTGTCAACCAGAAGGCATAGAGGAAGTGCAGGACTACCAATGCTGCCAAACCTGCTGTTGCCACCAGGGCATACCAGTTAGCACCAAGGAAACCACAAATCATGTTGTAACCCTCGGCGCTGATGAGTGCCACTACGTTCATTGACGCATGGAACAAGAGGAAGAGAATAAGCGCGATGCCAGTAACTGACATGACTACCTTCCTACCGATTGATGAATTGATTAACCACATAGGATTTTGATTAAAATTAAGTGTTTATTTAAATTAGTTCTCTTTCGCTTTTCTATAGCACCCCATGGCGCAAGTATCCAAATAGCAATTATTAGGTATAATACACGACGCAAATTTAAGCTTTTTTATTTATTTGTGCAACGCTTTTAAGAAAAAGTAGAAAGAATTTCCGTACTTTTGCGAATGAAAATACCAAATATAAAAGATGAAATTAAATTACGACGTTGTTGTCATTGGTGCCGGACATGCTGGTTGTGAAGCGGCGGCAGCAAGTGCCAAACTTGGTGCCAAAACTTGTCTGGTGACCATGGACATGAACAAAATTGCACAAATGTCGTGCAACCCCGCCATTGGAGGCATAGCTAAAGGCCAGATAATCAGAGAGATTGATGCTTTAGGCGGACATAGTGGCGAGGTAACCGACCGTACCGCCATACAATTCAGGATGCTAAACCGAAGCAAGGGACCTGCAATGTGGAGCCCACGAGCACAATGCGATAGAGGAAAATTCATCTGGGAATGGAGAAAGATTCTAGAGAATTGCGAAAACCTGAGCATATGGCAAGACCAAGCTAGAGAACTTATTGTCGACGAAGAGAAGAAACAGGTAACTGGTGTGCTAACCTACATGGATGTCATTATCAAGGCTCCATGTGTCATCATCACCGCTGGTACATTCCTCAACGGACTTATGCACATTGGACGCACAAAACTGGAAGGTGGTCGTTGCGCAGAACCAGCATCAAAGGAACTTACTGAGAGCATCACCAGACACGGCATCGTTTGCGGACGAATGAAGACAGGAACGCCTGTGCGAATCGACGGACGTTCGGTTCACTTTGACGAGATGGAAGAACAACCTGGCGATGCAGTGACACAGAATTTCTCTTTCCTCGGGGAGAAACTCACCCTACCCCACTTACCTTGCTGGATAACCTATACCAATACTGACGTACACGAAAGACTGCGCGAAGGTCTACCCGACTCGCCATTGTACAACGGACAGATACAAAGCATAGGCCCACGCTATTGCCCAAGTATCGAAACCAAACTTGTCACTTTCGCTGAACGTGACCAACATCAGCTATTCCTCGAACCTGAGGGAGTGGACACACAAGAGTACTACCTCAACGGTTTCTCATCTTCACTGCCTATCGATGTACAGCTCGACGCATTACGCAAGATTCCATGTTTCCGCGATGTACAGATTTATCGTCCTGGATATGCCATCGAATACGATTACTTTGACCCAACACAACTTTACCACACACTAGAGTCAAAGGTGGTAAGCGGATTATACTTTGCAGGACAGGTCAACGGCACCACTGGTTATGAGGAAGCAGCCGGCCAAGGGCTGATAGCGGGAATCAATGCTGCACTCAAACTCCAAGGCAAGGATAGTTTCATCCTACATCGTGACGAGGCATACATAGGTGTACTTATTGACGACCTTGTAACGAAAGGTGTGGACGAGCCATATCGCATGTTCACCTCACGAGCAGAGTATCGCATTCTACTTAGACAAGACGATGCGGATGCCAGACTTACCGAACGCAGCTACAACATCGGTCTAGCAACACAGCAACGTTACGACATGTGGATTGAAAAAAAGTCGTGGATCGAAAAGACTATAGATTTCTGCAAAAACTTCTCGGTCAAAGCCGCGTATATCAACGAGGCTTTAGAGCAGATGGGAAGTGTACCATTGCAAAAAGGTTGCAAACTGATAGACTTGATTACACGACCACAATTAAGCATCGTTGCATTAAGCCAGCACATCTCCGCCTTGAAACAATTTATAGACACCATCCCCAACCGACGAGACGAAATTATCGAAGCGGCAGAAATACAAATCAAGTACAGCGGATACATCCGTCGAGAAAGAGAAATTGCAGACAAGATGCTTCGTTTGGAGAATATTAAAATCAAGGATAAATTCGACTACGATTCTATTAAATCTCTCTCTACTGAGGCACGTCAGAAACTCAAGAAAATACAACCAGAAACCCTTGCTCAAGCCTCGAGAATACCGGGAGTATCACCATCAGATATTAATGTACTTTTAGTACTGATGGGAAGGTAAGAATCACTTAAAGTTTCTGTTCAACCACAAAATGTTTCACGTGAAACAAAAAGAACAAACATACAAGCATAACAATATAAAAATGAATAACACAACTCTATTAGACAATCTGCGTGTTGTACCAGATTTCCCCATTCCTGGGATACAATTTCAAGATGTAACCACACTTTTCAAGAATGCAGAATGCATAAGAATAATGCGTAACGAAACTCTGGATTTCTACAAAGACAAGGGTATCACCAAGGTGGTTGGTGTAGAGAGTCGCGGCTTTCCTTTAGGAGGCATTCTCGCATCAGAATTGAATGCTGGATTCGTGATGGCGCGCAAGCCAGGAAAACTGCCTGGAGAGGTTATAGAACAGACCTACGACAAGGAGTACGGAACAGACAAAATTTGTATCAGTGCCGGCTCTATTGACTCCGAAGATGTCGTTCTTATACACGACGACTTGTTGGCCACTGGGGGTAGTATGAGAGCAGTATACGACCTTGTCAGGAGGTTTAATCCGAAGAAAATTTACATTAATTTCATCATAGAACTGACCATCGAAGGTCTACATGGAAGGGATGTTTTCGATGCCGACACAGAGATAACTACCCTATTGAAGATATAAAAAAGAACTCAGAAAAATAGGTTTTAATAACCCCAAAAATGAGTAGAGAAGAAACCATAAAAAGACTAAAAATTACCGTTGGTAGCATGCCGGAATGCCCAGGGTGCTACCAATATCTTGACGAAAACGGAACTATTATATACGTTGGTAAAGCCAAAAATTTGAAACGTAGAGTTAGTAGCTATTTTAATCGAGAACACGATAATTTCAAAACAAGCATATTGGTTTCTAAGATTTGCGACATAAAATACATTGTCGTAAATACTGAAGAAGACGCACTTTTATTGGAGAATAATCTAATAAAACAATGGAATCCTAGGTACAATATTTTATTAAAAGATGGCAAAACATACCCCAGTATTTGCATTACCAACGAATACTTTCCACGCATAATATTTACGAGAAAAGTAGACAAAAGAATGGGCACTTTCTTCGGCCCATATAGTCACATGCCTACCCTACAAGCGCTTTTGGATTTGATAAAAAACCTATATCCATTACGTCGTTGTCGTGAAAAAATTACTGAAGAAAGCATAAAAAACAAGAAGCATAAATTATGTTTGGAGTACCACATCAAAAACTGTAAGGGACCTTGTTGTGACTTACAAAGCAGAGCAGAATACCTCGAATACATAGCTGAAGCGAGAGAAATTCTTAAAGGAAATACTGGTAAAATCGAGGAAAATATGCTTCTTGAAATGCAAAATTTGGCCACAGAATTGAGATTTGAAGAGGCAGAAACGATAAAAAAGAAGTATATCTTGCTTGAAAACTACCGTAATAAAAGCGAGGTTGTTAGCAATACATTACATAATATAGACGTTTTCAACATAGAAAACGACGAAAAAGTGGCATATATTAACTATCTTCATGTAGTCAATGGATGCATCAATCAGGCCTTCACTTTTGAATACAAGAAGAGATTAAACGAGAGTTCTGAAGAACTACTTGTCGCTGGAATCGGTGAAATGAGGGCAAGATATGGTAGTAAAAGTAGGGAAATAATTGTACCGTTTCACGTGGAACTTTCACTAGATAATATAGAGTTTACTATACCGCAAAGAGGAGATAAAAAGAAACTTTTGGAACTATCTAAACTAAATGCCTTACAATACAAGAAAGACCGATTAAACCAGTCAGACAAGCTTAATCCGGAGCAAAAACAGGTTCGTTGCTTAAAGGAATTGCAGGAGGCATTAGGCCTGGAATCCCTACCTATGCACATTGAATGCTTTGATAATAGTAATATAAGTGGAGAAGATGCCGTAGCAGGTTGCGTGGTATTTAGAAAAGCAAAACCAAGCAAACAGGACTATAGAAAATACAATATAAAGACGGTACTGGGACCTGACGATTATGCCTCTATGAAGGAGGTTGTAAGGAGGCGCTACAGCCGAATGATAGAGGAGAACGCTCCCCTACCCGATCTTATTATAACTGACGGTGGAAAGGGGCAAATGGAGGTCGTCAGAGAGGTTATAGAGGACGAACTAATGCTCGACATACCCATAGCAGGCTTGGCAAAAAATGACAAGCACAGGACAAACGAATTACTCTTCGGTTTTCCGCAAAAGACCATAGGTTTGCGTCTGGATAGTGCTTTATTCAGATTTCTCACACAGATACAGGACGAGGTCCACCGCTATGCAATCACATTTCATCGAGATAAGAGAAGTAAAAGACAGATTGCCAGTGAGTTAGATAACATACAAGGCATAGGACCTAAAACAAAGGATGCATTATTAAAACGCTTTAAAAGCATGGTACGCATACGTAAAGCAAGCATAGAGGAATTAATAGAATGCATCGGTGAAAGCAAGGGAAAAATCCTATTCGACTATCTAAATGCTTCAACTAACAAAGTATAACCCGCTTATAAACACGATAAAACGAATAAAATATATTATAAGAATGGAAGAAAACAAGTATGAAAGAATGTTGGCAGAATACAATACCAACATCAAGGACGAGGAAGTTGCGCGTGCCGTTGCCTCAATCATCGAGAACAAGGTAGAAGAGAACAATACCATTGAGGTAAAGAAGTTCCTGATGGGTAGCGTAGAACTTACCACCCTGAAGACAACAGACAGCGATGAAAGCGTTCTGAAATTCACCGAACGCGTGAATGAGTTTGAGGACGCATATCCCGATCTCCCACACGTAGCAACCATCTGCGTATACCCTTGCTTTGCACAGATCGTCAGCCAGAGTCTTGAGGTTGAAGGCGTAGAACTTGCATGCGTTAGCGGTTCTTTCCCCAGCTCTCAGGCGCTTATTGAGGTTAAGGTAGCAGAGACAGCATTGGCTATAAAGGACGGTGCTACAGAGATAGATATGGTGATGAGCGTGGGCAAATTCCTTAGCGGAGATTACGAGACAGTATGTGATGAAATCAGTGAATTAAAGGCCGTTTGTGGCGAAAAGAAGCTGAAGGTAATACTCGAAACTGGTCTCTTACCCTCTTGCGCTGACATCAAAACAGCCAGTCTTTTGGCCATGTATGCTGGCGCTGATTACATCAAGACAAGTACTGGCAAGGAAAACCCAGCCGCCACACCAGAAGCTGCATATGTTATGTGCCAGGCAATAAAGGAGTATTATGAGAAAACTGGTGTACGCATCGGTTTCAAACCTGCAGGCGGACTTAACACCGTGCACGATGCTCTTGTCTACTATACCATAGTAAAAGAGGTACTTGGTACTGAATGGCTCACCAACCAATACCTTCGCCTTGGCACCAGTCGTTTGGCAAATCTGCTCCTTAGCGAAGTCGTTGGCGAGGAAGTAAAGTTCTTCTAAAACGTAAACCGTATCCAAAGTTCGATACTCATAGGAACTGAAGTCAAAGGTGAAAAACGGAAAACCAAGTTATCTTACAGTAGGGACATACCTCTCTACTCCCCCACCCCTGATTCAAACATCATCCCAGTTTTCCGTTTTTACATTTCACTTTTCCGTCCAAAATTCACCTTTGAGAATCTAAAATATACGTCCCGTTGGGAATAAAAAAAAAATAAGCGATTCTCATAAGGCAGCAAAATACCCTTAACGAATGATTATCAGTTCGTTAAGGGCTTTTTCTTTAAATTACACAAGTGTCCTTCTAGATAAAAAAGAGAGAGATTACGGTCAGAAACAAGGAAAACTGGCAAAAAGAAGCAAAAAGTCAGAGAAGATGCTTGTTATTGTTTAATACGCCCACACATTACCCCATTTAGCGCACCACACTCCTATTGTAATCACAATATAGTGCAACTGGAGTTTCATAATATTGGTACTCCAGTACCAACGCACTGATACTGCAGTACCGATATAGCAAAACTAACTCGGTACTGGAATTGGATTATTATTACACCTCTCGGTTTGGGGACCTCAGTATCTATAATATATATTAAGGTATACTATGTTGCACGCTTGGCAACGAAGTCGAGATAATATTGCATTGTCTTGGCAATATCCTTATCCTCTACATCGTCAAGCAAACCACTGGCCATCTGTGAGAAGTCTGTCATTGCGGCTTTGGCATAAAGCAAACCACCCTCTTGATGAACAAACTCTACTAATCGGGAAATATCATCAGCCGAAGCTTCGAAACGACGAATCTTCATTGCCAGCTCTCTTGCCTCTTGGTTCTTATGGGCAACAAAAATAACTGGCAAAGTCAGTTTACCTTCTTTAAGGTCGTTACCAACAGGCTTACCCACATCGTGCTTGTAGTCAAAATCAAAAATATCGTCCTTCAACTGGAAACACATACCCAAGAGCATACCAAAACGCTTCATTGTGTAAATATACCCCGCATTGCTGAAAGCAAGCAAAGCTCCTGCCTCGGCACAAACAGAAAAAAGTGATGCTGTCTTCTTTCTTATAACATCATAATATACACTCTCCTCTATTTGCTCGCTATCTACACAAGAAAGTTGAAGCAATTCGCCATCGGCAAGCATAGTTCCAACACTGGAAATGAGCTGTACCACACGCATATCTTCACAAGCAACCGCATGCTCTATGGCCTTACTGAGAAGAAAATCTCCAACGAGAACAGCAGCCTTATTATCCAAAAGACTATTCACACTCTTTTGGCCACGACGCCTGTCACTCTCATCAACAACATCATCGTGAACCAATGAAGCAGTATGTAATAATTCCATTGCTATTGCAGCATGAATTATCTGATCTTCAACAACTTCACCACAGTTACCAGCACCTCGTGCGGCAAGGAACACCAACATTGGTCGCATCAGCTTGCCACTACGACTAGTAAGATGTTCCAAAGCGATGTTGAGCAACTCGTTATCAGACTTCAACGAAGCCCTATATACCTCGCTGAAACGCACCAAATCGTTCTCGACAGTTTTTCTTATCTCTTGTAGTAATTCCACCTTATATAAGTAAGATATTATCAAATGCAAATTTACACAAAAACACGGAAAATTATCACTTTTTTTCTTTATTTTTGTATCGAAATATTCAAAAAGCTTATGAAATTATTCCTCCTTGATGCATATGCACTGATATACAGAGCCTATTATGCCTTCATCAAAAACCCAAGATACAATTCCAAAGGCGAAAATACAAGTGCTATTTTAGGCTTTGTCAACACCCTTGAGGATGTAATCCGCAATATGCAACCCACGCACCTTGGTGTGGCCTTTGACCCACAAGGAGGCACATTCCGCCACGAGGCATATCCCGATTACAAGGCTCAGCGCGAAGAAACACCAGAAGCCATACGATTTGCTGTTCCCAAGATAAAGGAGATACTCCATGCATACAATATCCCTGTGCTTGAAGTTCCTGGGTATGAGGCAGATGATGTAATAGGAACCCTGTCGCATCAGGCTGACATGCAGGGCATTGAGACATATATGATGACCCCAGACAAGGACTACGGACAACTAGTCACAGAGCATGTCAGAATGTACAGACCTGGTGTGGGAAAAGCTGAAGCACAGATTCTAGGTCCTAAAGAGATATGCGAGAAGTGGGGTATTGAATCTCCATTACAAGTTATTGACATCCTCGGTTTGATGGGCGATGCCAGCGACAACATCCCGGGTTGCCCTGGTGTGGGTGA
Source organism: Bacteroidaceae bacterium (assembly GCA_017548165.1). Taxonomy (GTDB): domain Bacteria; phylum Bacteroidota; class Bacteroidia; order Bacteroidales; family Bacteroidaceae; genus Physcousia. The sequence continues at coordinate 2,741 of JAFYMW010000052.1, read as the reverse complement.
GAAGACTGCTTGTACCCTCATCCAACAATGGGGAAGCATAGAAAACCTACTGAACAATACAGACAAGCTAAAAGGAGCTACACAGAAAAAAGTTAACGAAAACAGCGAACAGATTAAGCAAAGCTACTGGTTAGCAACAATCGCCAAGGACGCGCCCATCGTTCTTGACATGAAGTCATTGGAAATCAGCGACCCAGACCACCCCACCCTACAACAGATATACGAAGATTTAGAGTTTCGCCAACTACTAAAGAAAAAGAAGGAAGACACTCCTGTAAAAACGGAAGAAAGCGAAACAAAAAATATCAAAAAAACAAGACAGCAGAGTAAATATTCCGACGGAAGTATACAAGGTGACCTCTTTGTTGGATTTGACGTAAACGAGAATAGTTCCGAACAACAAGAGCCCGACCTCTTTAGCATGGACATGACAAGCATGCCCATGGAAGTTGTCGAAGAGCCTCCTTTTATACACGATGGCAACACCATCATCGGGCACGACCTCAAAGCACACTGGCACGAGCTCACACAAACTTATCCACAACTCCTTGACCAAGATATCAACAACACATATCCCACACAATTGGAACTTTTTGATGTGGCCATCGCTCACTATCTGTTGCACCCCGAGATGCGCCATGGATTGGACTATCTGAAGGAAGCATATCGTTGCCCCACCCTACTCTCCCTCAAGCAGTTGTTTGAAAACCAACTACATAGCACATCCCTCTGGCATATCTTCAAAGAAATTGAAATGCCGCTTATGTGCACATTGGCACGCATGGAAACCACTGGTGTACGCATAGATGAAGAGGGACTTGCCGAGACAAGTCGCCACTTCACCACAGAGATGATGAGTCTGGAGGAAGAGATATACGAGTTGGCGGGTCAGAGATTCAATATTGCCTCACCTCGTCAGGTTGGCGAGATACTCTTTGATGTGCTCAAACTCGACTCCAAGGCAAAGAAGACAAAGACTGGCCAATATGTTACCAGCGAAGAGGTTTTGGAGGCTCTGCGCAACAAGCACGATGTGGTAGGCAAAATACTGGAACACAGAGGATTGAAGAAACTGCTTGGTACCTACATAGATGCCCTGCCAAAACTGGTAAACCCTGCCACAAACCATATTCATACAACCTTCAATCAAACGGTCACTACCACCGGCCGCCTATCATCATCTAACCCCAACCTGCAGAATATCCCTGTACGCGATGCCATGGGCAAGGAGGTGCGTAAGGCCTTCATTCCAGACGACGGACAACTGTTCTTCTCTGCCGACTATAGCCAGATAGAATTGCGCATCATGGCACACCTCAGTCAGGATGAGAACCTCGTACAAGCCTTCCTTGGCGGCGAGGACATCCATGCTGCTACGGCATCAAAGATTTTCCATAAGGATATATCTGAAGTTACGGCCGACGAGCGCCGACGAGCCAAAACCGCCAATTTCGGCATCATCTATGGCATCAGTGCCTTTGGTCTGGCAGAGCGTCTTGGGTGTAGCAGGATCGAAGCAAAGCAACTTATCGACGGTTATTTCCAGACCTATCCTGGCGTGAAGGAATATATGGAACGAAGTATTGCCATGGCACGCGAAAAGGGTTACACCGAAACCATCTTCCATCGTCGTTGTCCCCTGCCCGACATCAATAGCCACAATGCCGTGGTGCGAGGTTATGCCGAGCGCAATGCCATCAACTCGCCCATACAGGGCAGTGCCGCCGACATCATGAAGATTGCCATGATTCGCGTGGATCGCCGTATGCGTCTGGAGGGATTGAAAAGCCGCATGATATTGCAGGTACACGACGAACTGAACTTCAGCGTCCTGCCCGAAGAGCGCGAACAATTACAAGCATTGGTGATAGAGGAAATGCAAAAGGCAGCACAGCTCTCCGTACCCCTCATTGCCGATGCAGGGTGGGGTAGCAACTGGCTCGAAGCACACTGATTATTATAATTGAACACATTATAACACATTCACTTTCAACAAAAAAAACTAGTACCATGAAGAGAGTCCTATTATCGTTGATGATGATAGCTGTTGCCCTCATTTCTGTTGCCCAAAAGAATCCAGCACAGGTGTCGGCACTCCTTGACAGAATAGGAGGCAAAGGAACTTCAATACGCATAGAAACGAAGGTAAAGCGCTCGCTTTCCAAAGACGGAAAGGATGTATTTGAAATCAGCGGCAAACGGGGTAAACCTTACATCCGTAGTTGCTTTCGCCGGTTACGCAGGTCGAACCCTCTCTCTTCAGGTTTACCATTGCCAGGATGTCACCGGTTTTACACTCCATAACGATTGAAGTTCCCCATATTGCATTTTGTTCGATAATCTGCTCCTGCAAGGCGTTGTGAGCAAGATCTTGAACGTCAATATCTAGGGTTGTCACAATGTCCAATCCATTCTCTACCGGCTTGTTATCTCCATCCTTTATGCGGACTCTAAAGCCCGGAGTAATGGTCTGCATCGCCTGTCTTCCCTTTTCGCCCAGGAGAGTGTCGCGGAATGCATACTCAATGCCATGACCATATTTGCGATCCTCGCTCAATCGACCAATCGTGCGTCGCGCAAGGTCACCTTCAGGATAAATGCGGTAGTCGTTCTCCTTGGTAGAGTAGGTTACCTGATGTCCGTTTGCAAGGAGTGGGAACTTCTTGATGTCGTGCCACTCGTCAATAGTCACATCGCGGAAGATTCTTACATTGCGATTCACTCTGTTTAACGAATCCTTA
>JAFYMW010000051.1 GCA_017548165.1 Bacteroidaceae bacterium | reverse complement strand
CAGATGTATGGTTTCCTAATTACTACTTTGAAAGAAGTCGATCTTGCCTACATGTAGGCAAGATCATTTTCGGCTTCTGTTAGTATTGTGGCATAGATGTTATTTCTAAATAACATATCTTTATTCAAAAAAAGATAGTCAAATCGAATACATATTCTGGAACTTCAGATTCTAATGTGGTTAAATAAAAATTATGAATAAACTTAGAACATTGATTATCCTGTGTTGTCTTCAGTCGTTATGTATATTTGCTGCAGAACGTGATTCAATATACATTTCACAACACGTTAGTGACTCCTTTACACGTCATGGCATTCCAGATGTATTTATCACTTTGGCTGATAGCAATGGGGTGCTCATAGACACAATGCGTACCAGATACATATATAACACAAATACTGCTTTATGGTCAAAAACAGCTGCCAAGAAACCACAAACCTTTTTAGTGAAGGCAGAACATCCTGACTATGAAACCTCAGTGGTAAGAGTGGAAATGAAGGTTCGATCTCGTGTGTCTGATTTCGAATTTCCCGAATTGCTTATGAAACGCAAAATGAAGGAAACGGCGTTAAATGAGGTTACTGTAACAGCCACACGCGTACAACTCGCTTACAGAGGTGATACCATTGTTGTAGATGCCCAAGCGTTCAAAATACCAGAGGGTTCAATGCTGGATGCTTTGGTCGCTCAGATACCTAGTGCCGAACTGAAAGAAGATGGAACCATTTATATGAATGGTCGCAAGGTGGATTACCTGACGCTCAACGGTAAGGATTTCTTTAAGGGCAAAAACCGCGTGATGTTGGACAATCTGCCATACTATGTGGTCAATAAACTGAAATTCTATGAGAAGGATGTACCAACCAGCCAAATGAAGCATCGTGATACAGGTGAGAAGGACTATGTGATGGATGTGGAGATGAAGCAAGAATACTCCATAGGGTATACTGCAAATGTTGAGCTTGGCGGTGGAACAGACGAGCGATGGCTGGCACGCTTGTTTGGGTTGCGTTTTACGGATAACTCACGCTTAGTGCTTTTTGGTGGAGCAAACAACATAAATGATATTCGACAGCCTGGTGCGGAAGGGTGGCGCGATAATTCAAGAACCCAGACTGGGGAAAAAGCAATAAAGATGTTGGGCGTTAGTCTCAGCATCGATGACAAGCATGGACGGTACGCAGAGAATGTAGAAGCAACTGTCAGTTGGGGTAATGATAGAGATGAAACACGAACCTCTCAGGAAACCTTCCTGTCACAAGGAAGTATATTCAGTAGAGCTCAGCAGGTAAGCCGTAATAATGAATTTACCACATCGCTCGGCAATAAACTAGAATTCAGTAAAATATCCCTTATTTCCGAAACCAGTGCAAACTACATGAAGCAGAATACGGACGGAATATCACGCTCAGCAACATTTCTATCAGATCCTTCGGCATACGGATCATGCAAGCAAATTCTGGACTCTATGTTCTCCTCACCTGTTTCTGCAGGTTTGCGTGGGATAAACATTAACAAGGTTCTGAATCAAACTCGATACCAGCAGACATCTCTCGAACTTGGACAAGAAATCACATGGGATAAGACATTGCCATGGGGAGACGACCTTTCATTCACCCTTCTGGGTAATTATTGCAAGGGAAAACGAGACTTGTTCAGCCGGTACGACCTAACTTACGCAGATAATAATCTGGCAGAAATCAGGCAGGATCGATATAGTCCTAATAGCCACTACAATTATTCCTATGGTGGCAATGCCTCTTATACGTTTAATTTTTACAACAGTTGGTATTTTATTATCAGATATAATTATACCCATCAATATGTTGAAACAGACAATCCTCTTTATCGACTAGACCAGATTGGATCCAGCCTTGACTTTGGCATTCTGCCCTCACAGATGGAATACCAACAAACAATAGACGTGAATAATACCTACAAGAATCGTAACTCGACTCAAATACATAACACATGTCTTGCCATTAAACGTACACTGAATACGAAGAGCCATACCCTTCTGTATGGTGTAAGTGCTAATATTATGTATAAGGGAGAAAACGCCGAACACCTGCGCTCTAATATGTGGCATGATATTCGACGTGGATATTGGCTGATAGAACCCATGGCATATTTTCAATATCGCCCCAACAATAAAAAAAGAATAGACGTCAGATTTAATTATGACAGCAAATCATATACTCCAGCGCTTGAACAAATGTTGGATATACAAGACACCTCAGATCCTCTTGCTATTACAAATGGCAATCCAGACCTGAAACGCTCCATGCGACATCACTTTCATCTTCAGGTGATGCGAGGACGCTTTGGTTCTGCCTGTTGGTTAGAAGCTGACATAAACATTCTCGATAATCTAGTAGCCAATGGCTTTACCTACAATTCCACAACAGGCGTTTACACCTACCGACCTGAAAATGTCAAAGGGAATTGGAATAGCAAGACCAGTGTCAACTTCAATCGTTACTTGGACTCAGATAAGCTTTTGATTTTAAGAGGTAAGACCGCCTATGACTATATACATAATGTTGACCTTACGAGAGTGGAAGGTTTTACCACAAGCGTACAGAACCAAGTGAGTCATCATATCACCTCGCAAAATCTGACGCTTTCATACAATAAGGGAAGCTTGCGATTGGAGGCCATTGGCGATTTTGCGTGGAATGTAACAAAGCGTGAGCTAAAAAACTATAATGACATCTTCGCTTTTGATTATAGTTATGGCATTAGTGGTCAGTACATTCTTCCATGGAAGATACAATTATCAAGCGACTTGAAAATGTACAGCAGACGTGGTTACGAAGAATCATCCATGAATACAGACGAATTGGTATGGAATGCTTCCGTTTCAAGACCTTTTTTAAAAGGGAAACTCATTGTTAAGCTAGATGCCATTGACATCCTCAATCAAATATCCAATACTCGTTATGTTGTCAATGGTCAGGGACGAATCGAGACATGGCAACTTTGTATGCCACGCTATGCAATGTTTCGCGTAGCATATAAGTTCAACAAGAATCCCCCCAAAAAATGACACGGTGGCTATTGCCTACTTATTATATTTAGTGTTTACTGAATAATATTTATTTATCTGACATTTAGTTATTTATAACACTTTATATTTGTTTGTTTAACATAAATGTTGTACCTTT
>JAFYMW010000016.1 GCA_017548165.1 Bacteroidaceae bacterium | reverse complement strand
GACACCTTTCAGTCGTTCCTCGAACTCACCCTGATACTTGGCACCGGCAATCAGTGCACCCATATCGAGCGAGTATATCTGTTTGCCTTTGAGGTTCTCTGGCACATCACCACGAAGTATGCGGTGTGCCAGTCCCTCCACTATGGCAGTCTTACCCGTACCGGGTTCACCTATAAGGATAGGATTGTTCTTTGTGCGGCGGCTTAGAATCTGCAGCACACGACGAATTTCATCATCACGCCCGATAACCGGGTCGAGTTTTCCCTTCTTGGCATCCTCCACGAGGTTGCGTGCGAAGCGGTCAAGAGCTTTCTCTTGGTTTTGCTGATTGTTCATGTTGTTCTGCATAGTTTAATGTGTTTTTGATGTTATACCCTTATCATGCAACTATCGTGCCATAATATGTGCCAAAAGTGCCAAATAGTTCTTGTCGAATATACTTTAAGTGGGGGGCGCTACTATTATATATATGGTATAATGTGTAAACATGACGCAAAAGGCTAGTCATGTAGTTCCAAAAGTCTTTTTAGACAAGAAAATATCTATGTGTCAAAATGACACAAAAGAGGACATCCTGTCATAGAACGTCCTCTTTAGCATGTCAGTTATGTTGATTATATGTTATAGTTCGCAAGGCAAATTCCAACCATCCATATAGGGTTTTACTATCTTCTCCGTTCTTTCCCAGAGTTCCAGCATCTTGGGATGCTCGGTGTATTTCTTGCCAAGGTTGACTATCTTTCGTGAACGGTTGAAGGTGCCTGTCTGTCCCTCCACTTCCTTGTCGAGAAGCAGACGGATGGCGGTGTCGGCACCCTGAAGCGGTGTGCGGATGATGGGACGGAAGATGAGGTCGGTGATGGGGTCGAAGAACATCTGCATGCGTATGATGCCAGTGTTGACAATGCCTGGGTCAACGGCATTCACCGTGATGCCCAGCTTCTTTATTCTCTTGGCAAGTTCGAAGGTAAACAGGGTTATTGCCAACTTGCTATTGCTATAGGGCCAGATGCGCATGAAGCAACCCTTGCAACCCTTCTCGAAGAAGTGGGGGAAGTTAAGTCGTCCCATAGGATGCACGCAAGATGCCATATTCACGATGCGCGAACCCTCGGGCATAAGGGGAAGGAGGAGGCGTGTGAGCAGATAAGGACCAACGTAGTTCACGCTGATGGTACGCTCCAGACCGTCAACGGTAAAGTGCTGGCCTGTTTCCAGTGTGCCGGCATTGTTCATCAGAAGGTCTACTCTGCCGAAGCGTTCCTTGATGGTGTCGGCAAAGTGGCGCACGGTTTGCAGATTTGCAAGGTCGATGCCAATGACCTCGATGTTCTTGTTGCCTGTCTCCTCAATAAGTTTCTGGCACTTCTCCTCTGCCTTGGCAGGGCAGTAGCATGCCATTATGGTATGATAACCGGCCTTGGCCACGGCACGGGTTTCTTCCATGCCCATGTCTCCGTCGGCACCGGTTACGATGGCTATTTTGTTGTTCATAGTTGAAATCTGATTGTTCTGAGTATTCTGAGTATTCCGAGTATTCTGATTACTCTGATTACTCTGATTATTTCAGTGTGCACTGCTCCTTCTCGATGCGGGCAATCTCTTCCTTTAGGCTCTTGGGCAGAGGTTCTTCGAGGTGTTTGTGGCATGCCATTTCAAGGGTGTACATGCGACCGATGCAATAGTTGCTATGTCCGCATCCGCAACGGTGGTGCTGGTCTTCCTTTAGACGGTTCACGAAGTCGGGCTCGTTCAGCAGACTGCGTGCCATCTGCACTGCCTCGAAGCCATGTGAGAGCACTTCGTTTATCTTGTCGCCAGCCACAAGGCCACCAACATAGATGAACTTCATGTCGGGCAATGCCTCGCGGAACTTCAAGGCATCCTCCAGGAAGTATGCCTCCTCGTAAGGCACGGTGGGTACCATCATCTTGCCACAGGCACGCACACCCATCTTCAGCCACCATTTGTCCATGTAGTGAGTCATCGTCTTGATAGGCATCTCGCCACGCATCACATACATGGGTGTGGCACTTACAAGGCCACCGCTCAGCACTATGGCATGCACTCCGAGGTCCTGAAGGCGCTTGGCTATCTGTATGCTCTCGTCGATGGTGGTGCCGGGGTTCTTCAAACCGTCGCGCATGTTCATCTTAACGATAACGGCCATATCGTCCTTGGCAGCCTTCATCACCTCTTCAATACACATGGTCATGAAGCGCATACGGTTTTCCAGAGAACCTCCGTATTCGTCCTTGCGATGGTTGAAGTAGGGGTTGAGGAACTGGTCAATGAGATAACCATGTCCGCAATGTATCTCCACGCTATCAAAACCAGCCTCGCGAGCAAGGTTTACGGCATTGCCAAACTTCTTTGCCAGTTCGGGCAACTCCTCCTTGCGCAGACCGCGTACGATGGTGGGAGAATAGAGGTTGAAACCTGTGCAGGCACCCACAGGGATGCAGCCGCAGATGTCCTTGTGGCTCATGTTGCCACAATGTCCCAACTGAATACCTGCCGCGGCACCAGCCTCGTGTATGGCATCGGTAAGTTTCTTCAGGCCGGGCACTATCTCGGGACACATTACCAGCTGACGGTCGAAACTCAGTCCGCTCTCCGTAACGGCGGCGTATGCTATTGTGGTCATACCCACACCACCACGCGCCACGCTGGTGTGATAGTCGAAGAGTTGCTGGCTGGGCTCGTGTCCAGGGCACATGCTCTCGAAGGCAGCACTGCGTATGGTGCGGTTTCTCAAGGTGAGAGGACCTATCT
>JAFYMW010000050.1 GCA_017548165.1 Bacteroidaceae bacterium | reverse complement strand
TACTGTCCTTTTCTCTGGCAAGCAATCACAAATTCCTTGCCGAGCTCACCTGAGCCTAAAAGCAAAATCTTTTTCATATATCAACTCAATCCTTCTATTTCACCGTTTACTATATCTATCTTCTCTGCCTGAGGCACCTTGGGGAGGCCAGGCATACGCAGTATTTCGCCTGCTATGAGAACTATGAATTCGCTACCCTGGTTGATTACCACATCGCGGATGGCAATGTTGAATCCCTCGGGCACGCCATATGCTTTTTGGTCAGCAGAGAAAGAGAACTGTGTCTTTGCTATGCAGATGGGATAGTGAGACAATCCGAGTTCCTCTATCTTCTGAAGCATCTTCTTTGCCGCGGGAGTGAATATAACACCCTTACCGCCATATACCTTCTGCACAACGGCCAGAGCCTTCTGCTCGATGGTGTCCTCGTCGGCATAGGCAAACTTCAGGGGTTCGCTTGGTTTGTTCTCTATGGTGTCCACCACGAGACGTGCCAACTCCTCGGCACCGGCACCGCCTTCGTTGAAGGCATTGTTCACGGCAAAACCGATTCCCATCTCTGCACAATGCTCACGGCAGAAGTTGATTTCCTCGTCGGTATCAGCAGCAAAACGATTGAAGCAAACCACAACGGTCTGACCGAAGCCCTGAAGGTTGCGGATGTGGCGGTCAAGATTCTTCACGCCTTCCCTCAAACCCTCCATGTTGGGTTCCTTGATTGCCTCCACGGGCACACCGCCGTGCATCTTCAGGCCCTGTGTGGTGGCAACAAGAATAGTCAGTGCGGGTTGCAAACCTGACTTGCGGCACTTGATATCATAGAACTTCTCTGCACCAAGGTCGGCACCGAAACCGCCCTCCGTAACAACATAGGGAGCGAGGCTCATTGCCATGCGAGTGGCCAATACAGAGTTACAACCGTGGGCAATGTTGGCAAAGGGACCACCATGTACCACGGCAGGGGTGTTCTCGGTTGTCTGTACGAGGTTGGGCTTGATGGCATCGCGCAAAAGTACGCAGATAGCACCGGCCACGCCAAGGTCCTTCACGGTGAAGGGTTTGCCGTCAATGGTAGTACCAAGAAGGATATTCTCTATGCGACGACGCAAGTCTTCCTCGTCCTGAGCAAGACAAAGAATGGCCATAATCTCTGATGCAGGAGTGATGTCGAAACCGCTCTCGCCGGTTACACCGTTTGTCTTGGCACCAAGACCTGTTACGATATAGCGCAGATTGCGGTCGTTCACATCCAACACACGCTTCCAGAGCACTTCGCGCATGGCAAAGCCTTCTGCCTGATGCTGATAGATGTAATTGTCCAACAAGGCAGCAATCATATTGTGAGCTGAGGTGATGGCATGGAAGTCACCGGTGAAGTGCAGGTTTATCTTGTCCATAGGCAGAACCTGAGCATAGCCGCCACCGGCAGCACCACCCTTCATACCAAAGCAAGGACCGAGGGATGGCTCGCGCAGAGCAACCATTGTCTGCTTGCCAATGCGGTTCATACCGAGTGCAAGACCCACGCTGACGGTGGTCTTACCGATACCGGCCTTGGTGGGAGTGATGGCGGTGACAAGGATGAGTTTGCTCTTGGCAATCCTCTCCTCGTTAATCAGTTCAAGGGGCAACTTGGCAATGTATCTGCCATAGGGTTCGATTGACTCTTCTGCGATACCGAGTCCCAAGGCAATGTCCTTGATGGGCTTCAACGGGGTTTCGCGTGCAATTTCAATGTCGCTTTTCATATATATTTTTCGTTTTTATTTATTTACTTTTGTCTTTTCTGCACCTTGTCTGTATCTGCCGGGATGAAGAAGGTTTCATTCTTCGAGGCATCGGGCAAATACTGCTGTGCTATGTAGTGTCCGGGATAGTCATGCGGATACTTGTAACCATCGCTATAACCCAGTTCGGACATCAGTTGTGTGGGAGCATTCCTCAAATGCAAGGGTACGGGCTGATTACCAGTTTGTCGTACATACTGAATAGCCTTGTTTATAGCATTGTAGGCACTATTGCTCTTGGGTGAAGTGGCGAGGTATACCGTGGCTTCTGCCAGGGGGATACGGCCCTCGGGCCAACCTATCTTCTGAACCGCATCGAAAGCGGCATTGGCCAACAGCAAGGCATTGGGGTTGGCCAAACCTATATCCTCGGATGCCGAAATGACCAGTCTTCTGGCAATGAAAGCAGGGTCTTCCCCACCCTCTATCATGCGTGCCAACCAGTAGATGGCGGCATCGGGGTCGCTGCCTCGTATGCTTTTGATGAAGGCCGAGATGATGTCGTAGTGCATCTCACCGTCCTTGTCGTATGCCAAGGGATTCTGCTGAAGGCGCTCGGCCACAAGGGTGTCCGTTATCTCCAGCACCTCATCGCCCTGAACGCTTTCGGACAGGAGTTCGAGGATATTGAGCAACTTGCGTGCATCGCCTCCGCTATATCTCAGCAAGGCATCGGTTTCCTTCAGTTCTATGTTCTGCTTCTTGAGCACCACATCCTTTTCAAGCACTCTTTGGCATAGGGCAAGCAGATCTTCCTTGCCGAGCGAATTGAGCGTATACACCTGGCAACGACTCAAAAGCGGGCGTATCACCTCGAAGGAAGGATTCTCCGTGGTGGCACCTATCAGAGTAAACACGCCCTGCTCCACC
>JAFYMW010000049.1 GCA_017548165.1 Bacteroidaceae bacterium | reverse complement strand
TGAAAGAGGCTTTATCGAAAAAGTACCTGTCAACAAAGTCAAATTCAATTATATTAGAGGTCAACACTTCGAGACATTGATAAAAGGAGCAAAGGAGTAACATATTATGGAAACCAAGGAGAAGAACTTTGAAAACGACATTGAAGCCTATTTGCTCTCGCACGGATACCGCAAGGGAACAATGGCTACATACGACAAGAGCAAGGCTATAGATATGCCTGTGCTTATATCGTTCATTCAGGCTACGCAGCCCAAGATGTGGCAGCGTTATCAGAATGTCTATGGCGACAAGGCAGAGAAGCAACTCTACACCATCTTCCAACAGAATGTGGAGCAGAATGGCTTGGTGAGCGTATTGCGCTATGGTGTGAAGGACAGAGGTATGGAGCTTCGCTTCGCATACTTTGCCCCTGCATCAAACCTCAATCTCGATTTGGTGGAGCGATACAACAAGAATATCCTGACTTGTACCCGTCAGTTTGCGATAACACTACATCTATGGTGTTGTTGTTCTGTGTAGAGTAAGCTCAATGGTATTCCCATCGTGGCTCTTGAGTTGAAGAACCAACTTACAGGGCAGTCCGTAGAGAATGCCAAGAGGCAGTTTATGTATGACAGAGATGAGAAGGAGTTCTGTTTCCGATTCAATAATCGTTTCCTTGTTTACTTCGCTGTTGACTTGTATGAGGTGGCGATGACAACCCATTTGCAGGGAGCAAGTACATACTTCCTTCCATTCAATCAAGGTTCAAATGGTGCAGGAAATATAGGAGTTCTGTATCGGTGGAGCAGCGTGTTAAGCAGTTAGATAGTACAGGCGTTCCACTTCCATTCGAGATATATGCAACCATGAGAACTGCAAAATATCAGGAGGCGGAGAAACTCATACATAACTTTATTTACATGTTTACCAATCTTCGAATCAGGGATAACAGGGAATTCTTTAACGTAAAACCTGAATAATTAGTGAGCACTCTCTCTTTTCCAAGGTGTTGAAAATTTTGTTTGTAAATTTGCCTACCTTTTCAGATTTATATGAAAATATTCAATAAAGTCATGGATTTTATCCAAATCCCTTATAAATTTGTTCGATAATTTGTTACCGTATCCGACATGAATCCATCAATGAGGAGACCCATAATCCGCATCGCTGTGCTCATTGGAGCATGGTGTTGCGGATTTCTGTTTTACCTGTTCCTGGGCAACTCTGTGGGACAGACTTGGGTAGAGTGTTCGTTGGGTGAAAGTCTGTTCACGTTTTGGGGGAAGGTGTCTGACACCCTACAAAGCAGGTTGTCTGGTATGGGGCTGGAAGAAAACACCTACGGACAAATAGTTGCGCTGACTCTTGGAAACAGGCAATTCCTTTCGCCTGAGATAAAACAACTCTACAGAGAGGCTGGTGCTTCCCATCTGTTGGCTCTTTCTGGTATGCACCTGGGCATATTGTATGGTGTATTCAAATTGATTTTGCGCAATATGACTTATACCAGATGGAAATGGTTTGCCTTTTCTGCAATAATGTTTATTTTGTGGTCATACGCATTGATGACAGGCTGTCCGAAGAGCCTTATCCGTGCTGCACTGATGACTTCGGTGGCTCTTTTACTACAAATCTGTGGAGAAAGGAGAGATAGCATAGACATTCTGAACGTGAGTGCTGCTATAGTGCTGTTGGCGGACCCAGCATCGATAGTGGACATAGGATTTCAATTGTCGTGTGCCGCCATGTTGGGAATAATAATATTGGGAATACCCTTTAGCGAGAAATGGCAAAATCTGCCTTTGATACCCCGTGCCATTCTGAGCAGCTTAGCGATTTCCATCTCTGCACAATTGGCTACCACGCCACTGACCTTGCTCTATTTCAACAGCATCACCACATACGGTGCCCTTACCAGTCTGGCAGCCATACCACTAACTACCTTGATAATATATTTCAGCATAGGTATATATGCCGGAATGCCTTGGTGCATACCCATCGTGGAAATACTCATCAGATGCCAGAACATGGTAATGGAATTCACTGGAAACCTACCTGGAGCATATATCGATTTAGGTTAAGCAGAGGAAAGCGAAGTTACTTTCGCTCGGCAAAGCAAAAATTAAGTAAACTTTTTTTTGCTTTTCGCTCGCTTATTCGTAACTCTGAACTGTCGTCGAAGTTACTTTCGCTCGGCAAAGCAAAAATTAAGTAAACTTTTTTTTGCTTTTCGCTCGCTTATTCGTAACTTTACCCTCATCACATGACAAAACACATTATTTATATAACATGAAGATGCGTATCCTTGCTTTCTCCATACTATTTCTGGTTGGTTACACCTGGGCATATGGTCAATTATTGCTAAAGGGAAAAGCATCGTATTATCACGATGCATTGCATGGCAATAAAATGAGCAATGGAGAGCCATATCACAGGGACAGCATGACGTGCGCCCACCTGAAACTGCCTTTCGGTACCATGTTGAAGGTGCGCAACCTGAGGAACGACAAGGAGGTAATAGTGGAGGTGACCGATCGCGGTCCCTATGCCAAGAAGTACATTTTGGACCTATCACGTGCAGCCGCAAGGGAACTGGGTATCATAGGCAGAGGATTCGCTCCGGTGGAAATAAGCATACACACACCACCCAAAGTTCCCTTCCGAATAAAAGAAAAGGAAGAAGATATTCCCGAATTGGATCTACAGCACCAGATTCTTGCCATATATCCGGAACCTTTGTGGCAGCATGCAGATAGCACAGAAACAGAACAAAACAAATAAGCCCATACAGAAATTTATAAATAATGTAAACCACACATAAAAATAGCGCCTCCCCTACTCTATGATAAGGGAGGCGCTTAAATTATTGCAATTTAGAATTATTCGGCACTTGCTGCGGTCTCTTCAGTTGTCTCAACTGCGGGAGCCTCAGCTACAGGAGCTTCTGCTGCCTTCTTGCCAGAGCGACGAGTGCGCTTAGCCTTCTTGGCAGTCTTAGCCATGTTCTCATCAAAGTCTACCAACTCGATGAAGCACATGGGTGCATTATCACTAGGACGGTTACCAGTCTTGATAATACGAGTATAACCACCGGGACGGTCACCAACCTTGGCACTGATTGTACCGAACAGCTCGGTGATAGCCTGCTTGTCCTGCAGGTAGCTGAACACTACGCGACGTGCATTGGTTGTATCTTCCTTTGAGCGGGTGATCATAGGCTCTACATACTTCTTAAGAGCCTTGGCCTTAGCCACAGTCGTAGTGATTCTTTTGTGCATAATCAGAGAAACAGCCATGTTGCTCAGCATAGCAGCTCTGTGTGATGCAGTACGACTCAAATGATTGAATTTCTTATTATGTCTCATAAGTTTTCTTAATCTTTATCTAATTTGTATCTTGAGATGTCAGTTCCAAACGACAGATTCAGACTCTCCAGCAAATCATCAAGCTCGGTGAGCGATTTCTTACCGAAGTTGCGGAACTTAAGAAGGTCGGTCTTGTTGTATTGTACCAAATCGCCCAATGTGTCTACATCAGCTGCCTTCAAACAATTGAGGGCACGCACGCTGAGATCCATATCAATCAACTTGGTCTTCAACAATTGACGCATGTGCAGTACTTCCTCATCGAACTCTTCGTTCTCGTCAGTATCACAGTTCTCCAAAGTAATCTTTTCATCAGAGAACAACATGAAATGATAAATGAGGATCTTAGCAGCTTCCTTCAAAGCGTCCTTCGGATGAATGGAACCATCAGTTGTGATTTCCAGCACGAGTTTCTCGTAGTCAGTCTTCTGCTCTACACGGAAATTCTCGACTGCATATTTCACATTTCTGATAGGAGTATAAATTGAATCGATGGGTATAACATTTACATCGGTACAGAACTCACGATTCTCCTCTGCAGGAACGTAGCCACGACCTTTGTTGATGCTAATCTCCATCTGCATCGTTGCCTTGGCATCCAGATGGCAAATAACTAAGTCAGGGTTTAACACTTCAAATCCAGTCAGATACTTATTAAAGTCACCAGCCTTGAGTTCAGTCTTTCCCTCAACTTTGATGCTCATCTTCTCTGTCTCGAATTCATCTACTAACTGCTTGAAGCGAACTTGCTTCAAGTTAAGTATAATGTTGGTAACATCCTCCTTTACACCAGGAACAGTAGCAAACTCGTGTTCAACGCCACGAATAGAAACTGTATTGATAGCAAAGCCATCAAGTGAAGAAAGAAGTATGCGGCGCAAAGCATTACCTACTGTAGTACCGAAGCCACCCTCGAGAGGACGAAACTCGAACTTACCATACTTGTCGTCCGCCTCCAACATTAATACCTTATCAGGTTTTTGAAATGCTAATATCGCCATCCTTAATTATTATTTAGAGTACAACTCAACGATCAACTGCTCCTTGATATTCTCAGGAATATCGGTACGCTCGGGCTTGTGAAGCAACTTGCCAGACTTGGTAGCCTCGTCCCACTCAATCCAGGGATACTTGCTGTGGTTGAAACCAGCCAATGCATCAGCAATAACCTCAAGATTCTTAGCACGCTCACGTACACCAACAATCTGACCAGGCTTAACAGCATAGCTTGCGATGCCTACTACCTTACCATCAACTACGATGTGCTTGTGGTTAACCAACTGACGAGCAGCGCGACGAGTGGGAGCGATACCCAAACGGTATACTACGTTGTCCAAACGGCACTCGAGGTTCTGCAACAGAATCTCACCAGTGATACCGCTAGTACGTGCAGCCTTCTCGAACATATTGCGGAACTGCTTCTCCAACACACCATAAGTGTACTTAGCCTTCTGCTTCTCAGCCAACATCACGCCATACTCGGAAGTCTTGCGACGACGATTGTTACCGTGCTGACCAGGAGGGAAGTTTCTGCGTGAACGAACTTTCTCAGAGCCCAAAATGGTCTCGCCGAAACGGCGGTCAATTCTTGATTTAGGTCCAGTATATCTTGCCATAATCTTTAACTTACTTTAATTTAGGTCCTTGTGAATTACACTCTTCTTCTCTTGGGAGGACGACAACCGTTGTGGGGAAGTGGAGTAACGTCGATAATCTCGATTACCTCGATACCAGCACCATGTACGGTACGGATAGCAGACTCACGACCATTACCAGGACCCTTAACATATGCCTTAACCTTGCGCAGACCCAAATCGTAAGCGATCTTTGCACAATCCTGTGCTGCCATCTGGGCTGCGTAAGGAGTGTTCTTCTTACTGCCACGGAAACCCATCTTGCCGGCAGAAGACCAAGAAATTACCTGGCCCTCACTGTTAGCCAAAGAGACGATGATATTATTGAAGGAACTGTGAACATGGAGCTGACCAAGTGCGTCAACCTTCACATTTCTTTTCTTTGCTGCAACTGTTTTCTTTGCCATATCAATTATTATTTAGTAGCCTTTTTCTTGTTAGCAACGGTCTTCTTCTTACCCTTACGTGTACGAGCATTGTTCTTGGTGCTCTGGCCACGAACAGGCAGACCATTACGATGACGAACGCCACGATAGCAACCAATATCCATCAGTCGCTTGATGTTCAGAGAGATTTCACTGCGAAGGTCACCTTCAACCTTGTACTCAGCAGCAATCACCTCACGGATCTTACCAGCCTCGTCGTCGGTCCAATCACAAACCTTCTTGTCCTTGTCGACACCAGCCTTCTCCAAAATCTTGGCTGAGCTACTGCGACCTATACCATAAACATAGGTCAAAGCGATTTCACCTCTTTTGTTCTGAGGCAAATCAACACCAACAATTCTAATTGCCATATACTATTTTTCTTTTATTGCAATAATTTAACCCTGACGTGTCTTGAACTTAGGGTTCTTCTTGTTAATAACATACAAACGACCCTTGCGACGGACAATTTTGCAATCAGGGGTACGTTTCTTCAATGAAGCTCTTGTTTTCATATTTAATTTCGGTTATTTGTATCTGAATACGATGCGACCCTTCGTTAAGTCATATGGACTCATTTCCACCTTGACCTTATCACCGGGAAGGATCTTGATGTAGTGCATACGCATCTTTCCGCTGATAGTGCACAATATCTGGGCACCAATCTTCTCCAGTTCAACACGGAAGTTAGCATTAGAAAGTGCTTCTACAACTACACCATCTTGTTCTATTACTGCCTGTTTTGCCATTATACTTTACAGCTCTTAATTAATATTGATTCTCTAATTTCTCTATTTCATCAAATGTAGAAAGTATCTCTGGTTTACCATGATGAATCGCAATGGTATGCTCGAAATGAGCGGCCCAACCACCATCACGTGTCTTGATTGTCCATTTGTCAGGCATCATCCATATTTCACGGCTGCCTAATACTATCATGGGTTCAATTGCAATACAAAGACCATTCTTTATTTGTTTACCGCTTCCAGGTTTACCATAATTCGGAACCTGAGGATCTTCATGCATATCTCTTCCTATACCGTGACCTACAAACTCCCTAACGACACCATAACCATGCGATTCGCAATGATTCTGGATGGCAGCACCTATATCACCGATTCTTTTACCGGCATAAGCTGCTTCAATGCCTTTGTACAGGGATTCCTTTGTTACTTTTAGAAGGCGATTAACTTCATCGGAAACTTCACCTACTCTAAAGGTATAGCAAGAATCACCATTAAATCCATTCAAGAGTACTCCGCAATCCACGGAAACGATGTCGCCATCTTTCAAGGGTTCGTCATTGGGAATCCCATGCACCACCTGATTATTTACTGACGTACAAAGCGATGCTGGGAAATCACCACCATAAGGATTAGGGAATCCCAAGAAAGTGGGTATCGCTCCATGGTCACGTATATACTCTTCTGCCAATTTATCCAACTCTTTTGTAGTAACACCTGGCTTGATAAGCCTGCCGACCTCTGTCAGCGTCTGTGATACCAATTGGTTGGCAGCACGCATTAAACAAATCTCGTCTTCTGTTTTGAGAAATATCATTTCAGAGACATCTAAATTACTAAGCCACTCCGTTTCGGCCGTGAATACGACCACTGCTCAACAGACCATCATAGTGTCTCATCAGCAAATGACTTTCAATCTGCTGCAATGTGTCGAGAACAACACCAACCAGAATCAGCAAACTTGTACCACCAAAGAACTGGGCAAACTCCTGAGACACATTAAAGAAACCAGCGAAGGCTGGCATACATGCTATAAGTGCCAAGAAGATAGAACCAGGGAAGGTGAGACGAGACATTATCTGATCAAGGTATTCTGCTGTGTCATGACCAGGACGAACGCCAGGGATGAAACCATTGTTACGCTTCATATCCTCTGCCAT
Source organism: Bacteroidaceae bacterium (assembly GCA_017548165.1). Taxonomy (GTDB): domain Bacteria; phylum Bacteroidota; class Bacteroidia; order Bacteroidales; family Bacteroidaceae; genus Physcousia. The sequence goes on along the minus strand of JAFYMW010000049.1, from coordinate 12,792 downwards.
CTGTACTGGATTCATTGTGATAGCGGTATACAAATATGTGAACACAATAATGAGAGTTGCGAACAACAAATTATACCACAGTCCAGTATGATCGCTGAGTGCGATCAACGCTGCAGAAGGATTCTCACCACCACTAAACATCTGCAACAATGTTACAGGAATGAACATAATTGCCTGTGCAAAAATGATGGGCATAACATTGGCAGCAAAAACCTTAAGAGGAATGTATTGGCGTGAGCCACCTACCTGCTGACCTGCATACATACGCTTTGCATACTGTACAGGCACCTTGCGAGTACCCTGTACCAACAAGATTGATGCACATATAACCAGTACCAAAATAACCAATTCAAGGATGAACATGAACATGCCACCACCATTAAGGTTATTTAGACGAGCTACAAACTCCTGACCGAATGCCTGTGGCAGACGAGCAATGATACCGAGCATAATAATGATAGAAACACCATTACCAATACCCTTATCGGTAATACGCTCACCCAACCAAAGGATAAACATACTGCCAGCGGCAAGGATAACAGAACTTGAAATAATGAACAAGTTCCAATCCAACTCTGGATTCAATGCACCAGACGCCTGCAAGCGAAGGTTAATCAAATAGGAGGGAGCTTGGAACAAAAGGATGATGATTGTCAGCCAACGAGTGTACTGATTCATCTTTCTGCGACCACTCTCACCCTCACGCTGCATTTTCTGGAATTGGGGTACTACAAATGCTAACAGTTGAATGACGATTGAAGCCGAAATGTATGGCATGATTCCCAATGCAAAGATAGATGCATTTGAAAACGCGCCACCAGAGAACATATTCAAGAGAGACATCAAACCTGTGCTGGTCTGCTTATCCAACTGAGCCAAAGCATTAGGATCAATACCAGGAAGTACTACAAACGAGCCAAAGCGATAGACTGCAGCTAACATTAGAGTGTAGAGGATTCTCTTTCTGAGATCCTCAACACTGAATATGTTCTTAATGGTTTCAATAAACTTTTTCATTCTGTTTAGAGTTTAGTAGCAGTACCACCAGCAGCTACGATAGCAGCCTCGGCTGACTTAGAGAAGGCATTTACAGTAACCTCAACCTTAGCACTCAATGTGCCATTGCCAAGAACCTTTACGGGTTCGCCAGCCTTAGCAAAACCAGCAGCAATGATTTCAGCAACACCAATAGTGGTGATACCCTTCTCTGCCATGGTCTGAAGAGCGCTCAAGTTTACTGCCTGATACTCTACATGATTGATATTCTTGAAGCCGAACTTAGGCAAACGACGCTGCAAAGGCATCTGACCACCCTCGAAACCGATCTTCTTCTTGTAACCAGAACGAGCCTTAGCACCCTTGTGACCACGGGTAGAAGTACCACCCAAACCACTGCCGGGACCGCGACCAATTCGACGCTCGCTGTGAGTAGAGCCTGCAGCGGGCTTCAATGTATTTAACTTCATAACGTTTCAGTTTTTGAATTGAATTAAACTTGAGATTAGCCGATAACCTTCACCAAGTGATGAACAGTCTGAATCAATCCACGATTGCTGGCATTATCCTCCAACTCTACAATCTGATTCAACTTCTTAAGGCCCATAGTATCCAGAGTTGCCTTCTGGCGCTTAGGAGCATGGATACGGCTCTTTACTTGCTGTACTTTAATAGTTGCCATAATACTTTTCTCCTTTACTAAATTAACCACGGAAAACCTTTTCCATACTGATACCACGGCTCTGAGCCACCTGACGAGCATCGCGCATGCTAGACAAAGCTGCGATGGTAGCCTTAACCAAGTTGTGAGGGTTAGAAGAACCCTTAGACTTAGCCAGACAGTCAGTAATACCAACACTCTCCAAAACAGCACGCATAGCACCACCGGCTACTACACCAGTACCATGACTTGCAGGCATGATGAGAACATCAGCACCGCCGAACTTAGCAGCTGCCTCGTGAGGAACAGTACCCTTGAGCACAGGAACCTGAACGAGATTCTTCTTAGCAGCCTCTACGCCCTTAGCAATGGCAGCAGTTACTTCACCAGCCTTACCAAGACCCCAGCCAATAACACCATTCTCGTTACCTACTACGACAATTGCGCTGAAGGTGAATGTACGACCACCCTTAGTAACTTTAGTAACGCGGTTGATAGCAACCAAACGGTCCTTCAAATCCTCGCTATTGATATTAATATTCTTAATTGCCATAATCGTTATTAGAATTTAAGTCCACCGTTACGTGCAGCATCAGCTACTTCCTTCACTCTACCATGGTACAGATAACCGTTACGGTCGAACACAACAGATGTGATACCTGCTTCAAGAGCCTTCTTGGCAATCAATTCACCAACCTTTGCAGCCTGCTCCTTCTTGGGGCAAGTCTCCATACCGAGGCTGCTTGCGCTAACCAAAGTGGTACCGGTCAAGTCGTTGATGATCTGAACATAGATCTGCTTGTTGCTACGGAAAACGCTCATACGAGGACGTGCAGCAGTACCTGAAATCTTAGCACGAACTCTATACTTGATCTTAATTCGTCTTTCTATTTTTGTTGTCATAATCTTACAGTTTTAAAGATTTACTTTGCACCTGCTGACTTACCAGACTTTCTACGTACAACCTCACCAGCGAAGAGCACACCCTTACCCTTGTAAGGTTCGGGCTTACGGAAAGAACGAATTTTAGCGCATACCTGACCGAGCAACTGCTTGTCGCAAGACTCAAGGATAATCACAGGGTTCTGGTTTCTCTCAGACTTGGTCTCAACCTTAATCTCAGAAGGCAACTGAATGAAGATGCTGTGAGTGAAGCCCAAGGTCAACTCGATCAAGTTACCCTGATTGCTAACACGGAAACCTACACCAACGAGCTCAAGAGTCTTCTTGTAACCCTCGCTCACGCCAACAACCATGTTGTTAACGAGTGAACGATACAAACCGTGGAAAGCATGCTTCTGCTTAGCGTCGATGTCAGCAGCTTCGTCAATCTCGAATACGATTTCAGAATCAGAAATCTTAACCAGGATAGAAGGATTGATAGCCTGGCTCATTTCTCCCTTAGGACCCTTAACGCTAACAACGTTATCGTTGTAGCTAACGGTTACACCTGCGGGGATAGTAATGGGCAATTTACCTATTCTAGACATTGCAAAATCCTCCTATTAATATACGTAACAAAGAACCTCACCACCGATCTTCAACTCAGCAGCTTCCTTGTTAGTCATTACACCCTTGGATGTAGATATGATAGCTATACCCAATCCGTTAATAACACGAGGCATATCCTTATAACCTGTATACTTACGCATACCAGGAGTAGATATACGAATCAACTTCTTGATAGCATTCTGACGAGTCTTCTCATCATACTTAAGAGCTACCTTGATTGTTCCCTGAGGACCATCCTCGATGAACTTGTAGTTCAGGATGTAACCCTTCTCGAAGAGAATCTTGGTGATTTCCTTCTTCAAATTTGACGCAGGGCACTCAACAACACGGTGCTTAGCCTGGATTGCATTACGCAAACGCGTCAAATAATCTGCAATTGGATCTGTCATTTTATTTAAAGGTTTTAATTAATCGGGACTATCCCGACAATATTAAAAATTAATTATATATTTCTTGACGTGCCCCAAATTGGGAGCTCGTCAAGAACTTTATTACCAGCTTGCCTTCTTAACACCAGGAATCAAACCTGCAGAAGCCATCTCGCGGAACTGTATACGACTGATGCCGAACATACGGATATAACCCTTGGGACGACCTGTAATCTTGCAACGATTGTGCAGGCGAATGGGGTTGGCATTACGAGGAATTGCTTGTAGTTTCTGAGCTGCCTCGAAAGCATCAACGGGATCTGTATTAGGATTGTTGATGATTTTCTTCAAAGCTGCACGCTTCTCAGCATACTTAGCTACCATCTTTGCGCGCTTTACCTCGCGGGCCTTCATTGATTCTTTTGCCATAACTCTATGTTAGTTTTTAGCGTTCTTAAAGGGAAGACCGAACTCCTTAAGTAGAGCATAACCCTCTTCATCGGTCTTTGCTGTGGTTACAAAAGTGATATTCATACCCAAGATACGATCGATAGCATCAATATTGATCTCAGGGAAGATAATCTGCTCCTGGATACCCAGTGTGTAGTTACCACGACCATCAAACTTGCTTTCAATACCCTTGAAGTCACGGATACGGGGCAGAGCCACACGCACCAACTTCTCAAGGAACTCATACATACGTTCGCGGCGCAAAGTTACCATAACACCGATAGGCATCTTCTTACGCAACTTAAACTGTGCAACGTCCTTCTTTGAGAAGGTTGCTACAGCCTTTTGACCAGTAATCTCGGTAATCTCCTTGATAGCTACCTCGATAATCTTCTTGTCAGCAGTTGCCATACCCAGACCCTGATTGATAACGATCTTCTTCAGAACGGGGATCTGCATTGAAGACTCGTAGTTGAACTGCTTCATCAATGCAGGAGCGATACGCTCAGCGTATTCTTTCTTAAGGCTTGCAGTATTTGCCATCTTAGATTTCCTCTCCACTCTTTTTAGCGAAACGGACCAACTTGCCGTCTGCATTCAGTTTTCTACCAATGCGAGTAGCCTTGCCTGTCTTGGGGTCAACGGGATTAAGGTTAGAAATGTGGATAGGAGCCTCCATTTCGATAATGCCACCCTGAGGGAACTTGGCACTGGGCTTCTGACTCTTCTTAACCTTGTTTACACCCTCAACAATGGCGCGCTGCTCTTTAACGAACACCTTCAACACCTTACCGCTCTGACCCTTATTCTCGCCAGAATTAACGATTACGGTGTCGCCTTTCTTAATGTGTAACTTACTCATTGTTCTTCTAACGTCTTTGAATATTAAAGAACCTCAGGTGCCAACGACACGACCTTCATGTTTGCAGCACGAAGCTCACGGGCAACAGGACCGAAGATACGACTACCGCGCAAATCGCCAGAATTGTTCAGCAATACGCAAGCGTTGTCATCAAAACGGATATATGAACCGTCAGCACGACGAACTTCTTTCTTAGTACGTACAATCAGGGCCTTTGATACTGCACCTTTCTTAACATCACTGGTGGGGATTGCGCTCTGGATAGCAACAACAATCACATCACCTACAGAAGCGTAGCGGCGACGAGTACCGCCGAGGACACGAATACACTTTGCCTCTTTAGCACCGCTATTGTCTGCAACTACTAATCTAGATTCTGCCTGTATCATTTTTACTTAGCTCTTTCTACTATTTCTACTACTCTCCATCTCTTGGTCTTGCTCAGAGGACGAGTTTCCATAATCAAAACGGTGTCACCCTTGTGGCAATCGTTCTTCTCGTCATGTGCATGGTACTTCTTCGTCTTCGCAACGAACTTACCATAAATAGGGTGCTTCTCCTTGAACTTTGAAGCTACAACGATGGTTTTTTCCATCTTGTCGCTAACAACAACACCCATACGAGTTTTTCTTAAATTTCTTGCTTCCATATCTTGAAGTACCTAATTACTTGTTTGACTCTTTCTGGCGAAGCACTGTCTTCATGCGAGCGATGTTACGACGTGTAGCCTTAATCTGAGAGTTGTTTTCAAGAGGAGCAACAGTATGATTCAACTTCATCTGATCATAGTTAGCTACCTCTGTTGCAATGCGCTCAGCGAGTTCTGCAGCAGTCATTGCCTTAATTTCTGCAATCTTCATTATTATGCGTTTTTGTCGTAATCACGTCTAACAATAAACTTGGTAGTCACGGGCAACTTCTGAGCTGCAAGACGAAGAGCCTCCTTCGCGATTTCGTAACTTACACCTTCTATCTCGAAAATAATACGTCCGGGGGTAATGGGGAATACATAACCTACGGGATCACCCTTACCCTTACCCATACGTACGTCAGCAGGCTTCTTGGTGATGGGCTTATCGGGGAAGATACGAATCCAGCTCTGACCCTCACGCTGCATATAACGTGTCATTGCCACACGAGCTGCCTCAATCTGACGAGCGGTAATCCAGCGTGTTTCCAATGACTTGATACCAAAGCTACCGAATGCCAACTGATTGCCACGCATTGCATTACCCTTACGGTGATTCTTTTGTGGCCTTCTGTATTTAGTTCTTTTTGGTTGTAACATTTTAATTCAGTTTTTAACGGTTGTTGTTCTTCTTGCGACGGAAGTTCTTACCACCGCCGTTGCCACCGAAACCACGGCCCTGCTCTTTGGTCTGGGTGAAGTTAGGAGCCAAGTCCTTCTTACCATAAACCTCACCACGGCAGATCCATACCTTGATACCCAGGATACCAACCTTGGTCAAAGCCTCAGCATGGCAATAGTCGATATCTGCGCGCAAAGTGTGCAGAGGAGTACGACCTTCCTTGAACATCTCTGAACGTGCGATTTCTGCACCATTCAAACGACCGCTGATCAATACCTTGATACCCTCAGCGCCAGCACGCATTGAATTAGCGATAGCCATCTTGATAGCGCGACGGTAAGCAATCTTACCTTCTACCTGACGAGCGATGCTGTTTGCAACAATAGTAGCATCCAACTCGGGCTTCTTAACCTCGAAGATGTTGATTTGAATATCCTTATCGGTTACCTTCTTCAACTCTTCCTTCAGCTTATCAACCTTCTCACCACCCTTGCCAATGATCAATCCTGGACGGGCTGTACACACAGTGATGGTCACCATCTTCAGTGTACGCTCAATGACAATGCGTGAAATGCTAGCATCACCCAGACGAGCATTCAGATACTTACGAATCTGGCTATCCTCGAGGATGGTGTCGCCGTAGCTCTTGCCACCAAACCAATTTGAATCCCAACCGCGTACAATACCCAAACGGTTGCTTATAGGATTAACTTTCTGTCCCATGTTTCTTTTCTAATTAATTCTTAGTGTCAACAAACAAGGTGATGTGGTTTGAACGCTTACGGATTCTGTAACCACGACCCTGAGGAGCAGGTCTCATACGCTTAAGGGTAGCACCCTCGTTAACATAAATCTTAGTGATATAGAGTTCACCATCTTCTGCCTTACGCTCGTTCTTCTGCTCCCAATTTGAGATTGCAGAGCGAAGTAACTTCTCAACATCTGCACTGGCAGCCTTGGCACAGAACTTCAATGTTCCCAAAGCTCTGTTAACTTCCATACCGCGAACGAGATCAACAACATATCTCATCTTGCGGGGAGAAGAAGGAACGTTCTGCAACTTGGCAAAACTCTGGGCCTTGCGTGCTTCCTTTCTTGCGTCAGCAGCTAATCTTTTTCTTTTTCCCATTATATTATTTTATTTTATCCAGTTGAGGTTCCGTTTACTTCTTCTTCTTATCACCATGGCCACCGAACTTACGTGTAGGAGCGAACTCGCCCAACTTGTGACCTACCATGTTTTCTGTTACGTAAACGGGAATAAACTTATTACCGTTGTGCACGGCTACTGTATGTCCTACGAAATCAGGAGAGATCATAGAAGCACGAGCCCAGGTCTTGACTACGTTTTTCTTGCCACTCTCATTCATAGCAAGAATCTTCTTCTCAAGATTAACTTCGATATAGGGACCTTTCTTTAATGAACGACTCATAATATTACGCTGTTAACTTCCTTTGATTACTTCTTGTTAGCTCTCTCGATGATATACTTGTTAGACTGCTTCTTAGGAGCGCGAGTCTTCTTACCCTTAGCATACAAGCCTGTGCGTGAACGTGGGTGACCACCAGACTGACGACCTTCACCACCACCCATGGGATGATCATGAGGATTCATGACAACACCACGGTTGTGAGGACGACGACCCAACCAGCGGCTACGACCAGCCTTACCAGAGCTCTCCAGAGCGTGATCGCTATTACCAACGCTACCTACAGTAGCCTTACAAGCGCTCAAAATCTGACGTGTCTCACCAGAAGGCAACTTAATCACGCAGTAGCGACCCTCACGAGAGGTGAGCTGTGCAAAGTTACCAGCAGAGCGAACCAAAATACCACCCTGGCCAGGACGAAGCTCGATGTTATGAACAACAGTACCTACGGGAATATTCTGCAAGGGAAGTGCATTACCAACTTCGGGAGCAGCATCAGCGCCGCTCATCAATGTTGCGCCAACCTTCAAACCATTAGGAGCAATAATATAACGCTTTTCACCATCTGCATAGTAAAGAAGTGCGATACGAGCTGAACGATTGGGATCATACTCGATTGTCTTCACCACTGCAGGAACACCATCCTTCTCGCGCTTGAAGTCGATGAAACGATACTTCTGCTTGTGACCGCCACCAACGTAGCGAACAGTCATCTTACCTGTAGCATTGCGGCCACCAGAAGACTTCTTACCACATACGAGAGACTTCTCAGGTACCGATGCAGTAATCTCTTCGAAAGTACCTATAATCTTATGTCTTTGGCCCGGTGTTGTGGGCTTAAATTTACGTACTGCCATCTCTTAATTAAATATTGCTATAGAAATCAATAACATCGCCCTCCTTGAGAGTAACGATAGCCTTCTTAAAGGCATTTGTACGACCCTTCAACAGACCAGCCTTTGTATAACGAGCCTTGCTCTTGCCTGCATACACGCATGTATTAACATCGGTAACAGTTACATTGTAGCGAGCCTCGATTTCCTTCTTAAGCTCAATCTTATTAGCCTCAGGACGTACCACGAAGCCATACTTATTCTGCTTCTCTGTAATACCGGTCATCTTCTCAGTGACCAGAGGTTTAATAATGTATGTCATAATTATGTACGTCTTATTACTTAAATGAGGTTACCTTCAATTACAGCCAAAGCACTCTCTGCAACTACCATTACATCAGCATTCAAAACCTGATAGGTATTCAAAGCAGAAGCAGGCATTGTTGCAACACGCTGGAGATTACGAGCAGACAAATATACTGCTTTATCAGAAGCAGGAGTTACAACGAGAGCCTTCTTACCAGAAATGTTAAGATTATTTAACATCTCCAACATAGACTTCGTCTTTGGAGTCTCAAATGTGAAGTCCTCAACAACTACAATAGCGTTCTCTTGAACCTTGTAAGAAAGAGCGCTACGACGAGCCAACTGACGAACCTTCTTGTTCAACTTAAAACCATAATCGCGGGGCTGAGGACCAAACACACGAGCACCACCTACGAGTACGGGGCTGTTGATATCACCACGACGAGCACCGCCACCGCCTTTCTGACGTCCGAGCTTGCGGGTAGAACCACTCATTTCGCTTCTTTCCTTGGTCTTAGCAGTACCCTGACGCTTGTTAGCGAGAATCAGCTTAACATCCAGATAGATAGCGTGATCATTGGGCTCAATTGCATAGATAGCATCATTAAGAACTACCTTGCGGCCAGTATCCTGACCTTTGATATTCAATACACTTGCTTCCATCTTACTTAACAATGCTTACGATTGAACCTTTGTAACCAGGAACACTACCCTTAATCAAAAGAAGGTTGTGCTCGGGGATTACCTTTAACACTTGCAAATTGTGTGTAGTAACACGCTCGTTACCCATGTGGCCACCCATGCGCATGCCCTTAAATACCTTAGCGGGATAAGAACAAGCACCGATAGAACCGGGCTTACGAAGACGGTCGTCCTGACCGTGTGTAGCCTGACCTACACCACCGAAACCATGACGCTTCACAACGCCTTGGAAACCTTTACCCTTTGATGTACCAACTACATCAACAAAGCTGCAGTCAGCAAACATCTCTACGGTAAGAGAGTCACCGAGGTTCAACTCACCCTCGAAACCTGTGAACTCAGCCAAGTGGCGCTTGGGAGTGGTACCAGCCTTCTTGAAGTGACCAGCCAAGGGAGCAGAAGTACTCTTCTCCTTAGCCTCTTCATAACCGATCTGAACAGCCTCATAGCCATCCTTCTCAACGGTTTTGATCTGAGTAACCACGCAAGGACCTACTTCGATAACAGTGCACGGTACATTCTTACCGTCGGCACTGAAAACGGATGTCATTCCGATTTTCTTTCCTAATAATCCTGGCATTTCAGTTTAATTAAATAAATAGTTGTTAATATAATTTTGTTTATCTCGTTAAACATTCTCTTTCATGCATCCCGATAGGCACACAAAAAGAGAACCGCCATCATCGGCGTTCTTTTTGCAGGAAGTATGATAACCAAAGTTAGCGCATTCCTTCCTTTTTCGAGTGCAAAGTTACGAATTTTTGCTCTAACACACAAGAGTTTACGCAAATTAATACGCACAATTAGTGTAAAAAATGCACTTTTAATCATTAAAACAACAAAAAAAATGCCTCCCGAAGACTATTCGAGAGACATTTTTTATGATTCAGCAGTAGGACAAGTATTACACCTTGATCTCTACCTCAACACCGCTAGGCAACTCCAACTTCATCAAAGCATCAACAGTCTTCTCATTGCTTGAGTAGATGTCGATCAAACGCTTGTATGCGCACAACTGGAACTGCTCACGGCTCTTCTTGTTAACGAAGGTTGAGCGGTTAACGGTAAAGATACGCTTGTGAGTAGGCAGGGGTATAGGACCAGATACAACAGCACCTGTTACCTTAACTGTCTTCACAATTTTCTCTGCAGACTTGTCTACGAGCATGTGGTCGTAGCTCTTCAGCTTAATACGAATTTTCTGACTCATTTTATTTATTTGTGTTAGGTAAGGAAAGTGCAGCCATTAAGAGTCGTTTGCTAATGGATGCTACTTTCCTTATTAATTTATTTAATATATCTTGTCTCGAAGATTACAGAAGGTCAGCACGACCCTTCATCTCCTCAAGTACAGCCTTAGCAACACCAGTGCTTACAGGAGCATGGTGATCATAGGTCATAGAGCTGGTAGCACGACCAGAGGTGATGGTACGCAACGCAGTTACATAACCAAACATCTCTGCCAGGGGAACCATAGCCTTAACAAGACGAGCACCGGTACGAGTGGTATCCATACCCTCTACCTGACCACGACGCTTGTTCAAGTCACCGATAACGTCACCCATGTTCTCCTCGGGAGTAACAACCTCGAGCTTCATGATGGGCTCCATCAGCACGGGCTTAGCCTTAGCGCAGCAAGCCTTGTAAGCCATCTGAGCAGCGATTTCGAATGACAACTGGTCAGAGTCAACGGGGTGGAATGAACCATCAACCAACTCTACCTTCAAGCTGTCCATGGGGAAGCCACCGAGCACACCATTCTTCATAGCAGCATCGAAGCCCTTCTGAACGCTGGGAATGAACTCCTTGGGAATGTTACCACCAGTTACACTGTTAACGAACTGCAAGGGAGTTTCATTGTAATCCTCGTCGCGGGGACCGACATTAACGATGATGTCAGCAAACTTACCACGACCACCAGACTGCTTCTTGTAAACCTCACGGTGGTTAACGGTAGCAGTGATAGCCTCCTTGTAGTTAACCTGGGGCTTACCCTGATTACACTCTACCTTGAACTCACGACGCAAACGGTCGATGATAATATCCAAGTGAAGCTCACCCATACCAGAGATAACGGTCTGACCGCTCTGCTCGTCGGTCTTAACGGTGAAGGTGGGATCCTCCTCAGCCAACTTCTGAAGACCGATGCTCAACTTATCGAGGTCCTTCTGAGTCTTGGGCTCTACTGCGATACCGATAACGGGATCGGGGAAGTCCATAGATTCGAGTACGATAGGTGCATCCTCGTCAGCCAAAGTATCACCAGTATGAATATCCTTAAAACCTACACCAGCACCGATATCACCAGCTGCGATGCAGTCAACAGGATTCTGAGCGTTAGAGTGCATCTGGAACAGACGGCTTACGCGCTCCTTCTTACCAGAACGCACGTTGTAGATGTAAGAACCAGCCTCTACCTTACCAGAGTAAACGCGGAAGAAAGTCAAACGACCTACATATGGGTCGGTAGCGATCTTAAATGCAAGAGCTGAAGTCTTCTCGTCATCGCTGGGCTTACGAGACTCCTCTTCGCCTGTATCAGGATTTGTACCTACTACGCTGGGAGTATCGAGGGGAGAGGGAAGGAACATACAAACATAGTCAAGCAGAGTCTGTACACCCTTGTTCTTGAAAGAAGAACCACAAGACATAGGAACGATGTCCAGATTCAAGGTACCCTTACGGATAGCAGCAACGATTTCCTCCTCGGTCAAGCTATCAGGATCCTCAAAGTACTTCTCCATCAAGGTATCATCCTGCTCGGCAGCGAGTTCAATCATCTTACCGCGCCACTCCTCGCACTCGTCAACCATGTCAGCGGGGATATCCTCGATGCTGTACTCAGCACCCATGGTCTCGTCGTGCCACAGAATAGCCTTCATCTTAATAAGGTCAACGATACCCTTGAAAGTCTCCTCTGCACCGATAGGCAGAGCAACAACACAAGGAGTTGCACCAAGAACCTCCTTCATCTGACGAACAACCTCATAGAAGTCTGCACCAGAACGGTCCATCTTGTTAACGTAACCGATACGAGGCACATTGTACTTGTCAGCCTGACGCCATACAGTCTCAGACTGAGGCTCAACGCCACCTACTGCACAGTATGTTGCAACAGCACCGTCAAGAACACGCAATGAACGCTCTACCTCAGCGGTAAAGTCAACGTGTCCCGGAGTATCGATCAAATTAAACTTATACTTATCACCCTTGCAGGTCCAGTAAGCAGTTGTAGCAGCAGAGGTAATAGTAATACCACGCTCCTGCTCCTGAGCCATCCAGTCCATGGTAGCAGAACCATCATGGGTCTCACCGATCTTATGAGTCTTACCGGTGTAGAAAAGGATACGCTCACTGGTAGT
>JAFYMW010000048.1 GCA_017548165.1 Bacteroidaceae bacterium | reverse complement strand
CAAAGGTCATATATCCAAGATGATAAACAACTGGAAAGTTCGTGGCTACATAGAACTCCATGGCAAGGAGATGCCATCGAGCGAGATAATCCGCCAGCAGTATGCAAAGACGGAAAGGTATTTGAATAAACGGTTAGCGGTGAGCGGTGAGCGGATGAGCGGTTAGCGGATGGATGTCAGTTACTCATTACTCTTTACTCATTACTCATTACTCATTACTCTTTACTCATTACTCATTACTCTTTGCTCATTCCTCATTCCTCATTCCTCAGTTAGTTTTTAACGCTTAACGATAACGGAGAATTTAACGATGACGATAACGAAAAACGAAAACGATGACTGGAACGAAAACTCCCCGCTCACTTTGTCCCCCTGAGACAGGGTGGACGAGGAGCGTAGCGACGGAGGGGGTGGATTCCATATAACGAATACGAAAACGCTCACCGCTCACCCGCTCACCTTTAACCTTTTAACCTTTAACCTTTATAACATGAAACTTTCAAACAACTTCCGTCTGAGCGAGTTCACTCGCTCGGACACCGCCAAGAGACTTGGCATAGAGAACGAATGCTCCAGCGTGGAGCAAGTGCTTAACCTGGCATACCTGTGCCACATGGTATTGCAACCTTTGCGTGATAGGTTCGGTCCCATCCGTATAAATAGCGGCTATCGGTGCCCGGAATTGAACAAGGCCGTTGGCGGTGTGGCGAACAGCCGCCACCTCCGAGGCGAAGCGGCGGACATCTATCTTCCAACGATAGAGAAGGGTAGGGAGTACCTCACCTTCCTGAAGACCCTGCCTGCCGTGGACGAACTCATCTGGGAGCAGAAGGGGGATACCTACTGGATACATGTTTCTGCAAAACGAATAAACGAATAAACGGTGAGCGTGGAGCGGTGAGCGGATGAGGGGAATAAAATTAAAAGAACACTACTGCTTTAGCTTGATGAGCGAAACGTGAACTAATAAACGGAAAACGGGAAACAAAATTAAAGAACACTACTGCTTTAGCTTGATGAGCTTCAGCGAATAATTTCACTCTAATCTCACGAATGCAAGCGAGAACATAATCTTTTACGAATCTCACTAGTCGCCGTTTCACGCGACCCAGGGAAAGCACCATCGCAACACTGCGCCAGCGTCGTGCAGAGCTACGACAAATCCGTGAGAATTAGCCCAAGATTAGAAAAAAAAATTAGTTAGATTCGTGAGATCCGTGGTCAATATTTCTATCCCTTTCTTTACCAATTAACACAAAACAAAACTATGGAACATATAACACGAAAACGAGGAATGTCCTTCGGCCGTGCCGCTATGCGTTACTATCCCGACCTGGGCTATGTAGCGGCCGTACGACGCTTCCGACAGGAAATAAGAGACACCCGAGGTCTGCATGATGCCTTGATAGCCTTGGGCTACGAGGAGCACCATCGCTACCTATCCCCACAGGAAATAAGCTTGATAGAAGAGTATCTGGGGGAAACGTAGAGAAACTCCTAATAGCATTACCCCCCGAAGCATGCGCTCCGGGGGGATATTCGTTTTCGTTTTCGTTTTCGTCTTCGTTTTACTTCTTCGCCTTCTTCACCGGTGCAAGCTCAACAATAAGTGAGAAACAATCCAGACGCTTCTTATAATAATCAGCCTTTTTAGCTGGGACATAGACCGTCTTCAGGACACCACGTTTGCTAGAATGTACACTCCATAGCACGTGTAAAAAATCATAGATTTTCTTCACCCCTGCAGGTAAAGTGATGGTCTCTAAGTTTAAGCAACCATTGAAGACATCTTCTTTAATATTTGTCACACCTTCACAGAAGGTAATGTTTGTAAGGCCTGTGCAATCCCTAAAGGTACCATCTTCTATCGTTTTTACACTTCCGGGGATAGTGATGCTGGTAAGACCAGAGCAATTCCGGAAGGCATCCCTACCAATCCTCGTCACACTCGCAGGGATAGTGATGCCGGTAAGACCAGTACAACGTCTAAAGGCTTCCTCGCCAATCTCTGTTACACTCGAGGGGAGGACTATGCTGGTAAGACCAGTGCAGTCATAGAAGGCTTCCTCGCCTAACTTTGTCACATTCGCTGGGATTACAGTTGACTTACATCCAAGAATGAGAGTGTTGGTCTTTGTCTCAATAATGGCATTGCATCCTTCACGCGAATCATACACTTTGTTTCCCTCGGCAATGATAATGCTTGTAAGACCGGTACAGCCATGGAAGGCATAATTTCCAATCTGTCTCACACTCTCGGGGATAGTAATGCTGGTAAGACCGGTACAGCCATAGAAGGCATTCCCACCAATCTCTGTTACACTCTCGGGGATAGTAATGCTGGTAAGACCAGAGTTCCAGAAGGCATAATCGCCAATCTCTGTTACACTCGAGGGGATAACGATGCTAGTAAGGTCAGTGCAACCACCAAAGGCTACCTCTCCTAACTTTGTCACATTCGCTGGGATTACAGTTGACTTACACCCAAAAATGAGAGTGTTGGTCTTTGTCTCAATAATGGCATTGCATCCTTCACGCGAATCATACACTTTGTTTCCCTCGGCAATGCTAATGCTTGAAAGACCCGAACAACACCCAAAGGCACTTGCTTCAATTATTTCCACACTAGCAGGGATGTCAATGTTTGTAAGACCGGTACAGCCATAGAAGGCATCTTTTCCAATCTCCGTCATCCCCTCTGGAAGGGTGATGCTTGTAAGGTCAGTGTGTTTATAGAAGGCTTTCTTTCCTAACTTTGTCACATTCGCTGGGATTACAGTTGACTTACACCCAAAAATGAGAGTGTTGGTCTTTGTATCAATAATGGCATTGCATCCTTCGCGCGAGTCATACACAGGGTTGCCATTGGCTATGGTAATACAGGTAGGAGCAGTGAGCTCGAAAGCACTGCAATAAATCGCTGTCACACTCGAGGGGATAGTGACGCTGTCAAGGCTGGTGCACCCATAGAAGGTGGCATTTTCAATCTCTGTCACGCCCTCAGGGATAGTGATGCTGGTAAGGCCAGTGCAACCCCTAAATGCATCCCTTCCAATCTCCGTCACACCCTCGGGGATCACAATGCTGGTAAGACCAGAGCAACCCTCGAAGGCTTCCTCTCCTAACTTTGTCACATTCGTTGGGATTACAGTTGACTTACACCCAAAAATGAGAGTGTTGGTCTTTGTCTCAATAATGGCATTGCATCCTTCACGCGAATCATACACTTTGTTTCCCTCGGCAATGGTAATGCTTGAAAGACCGGTACAGCCATGGAAGGCATAATCTCCAATCTGTCTCACACTCTCGGGGATAGTAATGCTGGCAAGGCTAGTGCAATTTCTGAAGGCTTCATCGCGAATCACAATCACGCTATCGGGAATAGCAATGTTGGTCAAACCAGTGCAACCCTGGAAGGTTACTTTTTCAATCTCTGTCACACCTTCGGGGATAGAGACGCTGGCAAGGCTGGTGCACCCCTGGAAGACCCCACCAGATGTTGACGAGATACTTCGGAGAAATCCTCCAATCTTTGTCACACCTTCGGGGATATTGATGGCAGTTAGACTGGTGCAGCCAGAAAAAGCAAAATCCTGGATTTCGGTCACACTCGAGGGGATAGTTATGCTGATAAGATCCTTACAACCTTTGAAGGCTCTAAGTCTGATCCTCGTCACACCCGCGGGGATAGTGACATTGGTAAGGCTGGTACAATCCAAGAAGACCGCTTCGTTTATTTCTGTCACACCTTCGGGGATAGTTATGCTGGTAAGACCAGAGCAACCCTCGAAGGCGCCATCTCCAATCTCTATCACACTCGCGGGGAGGACTATGCTGGTAAGACCAGTGCAGTCATAGAAGGCTCTCTTAGCAATCTTTGTCACACTCTCGGGGAGGGTAATGCTTGCCAGGCATGTGCAACCATAGAAAGTTTCCCATCCAATCTTTGTCACACCTGTAGGGATGACTATGCTGGTAAGACCAGAGCAACCATAGAAAGCCTTGTTTTCAATCTCTGTAACACTAGCTGGGAGGTCAATGCTTGCGAGGTGTGTACAGCCCGAAAAAGCATCCCTTCCAATCTTTGTCACACCTGTAGGGATGACTATGCTGGTAAGACCAGTGCAACCATAGAAAGCCTGACCTCCTATCTCAGTTACACTCGCAGGGAGAGTAATGCTTGCCAGGTTGGTGCAATCCTTGAAGGCATCAAAACCTATCTTCGTAACACCATCGGGTATTACAATACTTGTCAAATTACCGCAACCAGAAAAAGAAAAATCTCCTATCTCGGTAACTCCTTCGGGAATAATTCCCACACCGTCTTTGATTTCAAATTCTGCCATAATGTTTTGTTTAGAGTTTATTGTTTAACAATTCTATTGTTGAGCTTTGGCTGCGCTCGCGATGTGATTTATAAGCAAGTTTATATCACGCTCGCTGGCACAAACCTTAGTATTTTTTTAACGCACAAAAGCCGTATCCTCCAAGCAGAGAATACAGCACATAAGATATTGTAAATAAGGATTTATAGGGGGCGCAAGAGCAACGCTCACACATGCACGCTCCTCACCCTTCGGACAGCATCCCAAGAGCGGAGAATGAAGAGTGGCGGTGCGGTGTAGCATGGGGTGTAGTGTTTTCAATGGTTCTGCGAATATACTCATTTTTTTACATAGTATAGAAACATTTTCTGAAAAATTCAAAATCGGAGCAACTTTATTTCTTTGTCAACGGATTTAACTGATTATACGGTTTACTTTTCTTATACAATCGCAAGTGCGCGACCATCCGTATCATCCGTTGACCTAGAAAGAAAAATAATTCAGTTGAGTGATATGAGAAAGACAAAAACCAACAATCAAGCGCCAGCATAGCATGGATGGTGCTATGTTGACGCTTGGTTGGGTATACTATCAGAGGTGAGTATTATTTCTTTGGCCAGCAATGTATTAGGCTACCGGTTCTGCTGAGATAATCATACTTGGTGTCACCCTCGATGTAGATGTATTTATGACCCTCGGGAACGGTATAATATACCTTCCAATAGCCATGCATGATTTTCCCATCAGGAGTAAGTTTGTGTTGCTTCGCACCAGGTTGTGTGCTTGAATAGATCCTGATTGTTTGCTTTTCATTATCGTAATATAGGCCATACCACATTTCCAGATGATGTATGTTGTCAACAGGAGTGGTGGTGTACATGTACCATCCATTGGCTACTACGGCCATTTTGTCTGGCTTCTGAAAACAGATATTCATATATTTGAAACCAAGTTCGTAGACGCTATCTTCATACTCAACACCTTTCTCTATATTGGTCTTAAAGAATCGGTAATAGATACCAACAACATCAAACTTGGGAATAACTATCTCTATAGAGGCAGGTTCGGCGTTCTTGAGCGCATGTCCCTCTGCGGGTATTGGCTGAACATATACGATGTAAGTGCCAGGATACATAGCACTGTTTGTGCTCGAACTCCATGTGCCATTGCCATTATCCTTTGTCTCAAATTCAGAAGTTCCATCCTCACCAACATACTCATACCAACACTTATAACCTATTGCGTTCTCTACCTCGCTCCAGGTTACAACAAATTGGTCCTTGGGAGTGTTCAATTGATAACTAAGGTCTGATACATTCTCTACATCTCCGTTAGGATCTGGTTCTGGATCAGCATTTGTGATATTTACCAGACACGAAGCATTGTAATCACCATCGTCGGTCACGACTTCGATAAATATAGTACCGGGTTGCAATGCCTTTACCTTGCCATTATGCACAGTAGCAATGTTGGTGTCGCTGCTATTCCAGGAAACATTCTTATTGGTGGCATTCTCTGGGTAAACAGTAGCAACCAGGATGTACTCTTCGTTCACTTGCATATTTAGGGTGTTTTCACTAAGGTGTACAGCCTCTACACTGACAACCAAATCATCTTCGCCGCAAGAGTAGGTAAAGACAAGCGCAATTGCTGCGATGATAAAATTCATCATTCTTTTCATGGTACATAAATTTTAGTTAGACACTATTTTTTGTGTTTTTGCAGTACAAATATAATAAAAACTATTCATTAAAGGAGTCAGCTTGGGAATAAATGATTAATTAGAGGTTGGTAGAGAGGGGGAGAGAATGGGTGAGAGGTGTAACAGAGATTCCTGCTTGTACTAAATAATTAAGTAAAAAAACATTACATCAAAATACCTATTTTTAGCGATTGTGAGAAATGAAATGTTGCCATAACTTTGCACCCGGAAATAAAAGTTGTGAAGACAATGAATAGAATACTGACGATTTTTCTTGTACTGTGTGCATGCGGAGAGTGTATTGCTGATACCATAGAGAGTGCTGATAGTATATCTGCTATTGCATTCTCAAAGACAAAGCAGATGCAGGAAGTTGTGGTAAGTTCGAATGGAGTAGATCGCATAAAACGTCAGCCATTTAATACCATCTCTATAGATACAAAGACGATGGAAACGGCTTCACGGTCATTGGGCGATGCGCTGGCCAAGGCTCCTGGTGTGAAGTTGAGAGAGAATGGCGGAGTGGGTAGTGATATGCATGTGCTGCTGGATGGATTTACGGGTAAGCACGTCAAAGTGTTTATAGATGGAGTGCCACAAGAAGGTGTGGGAAATTCTTTTGGATTGAACAATATGCCACTGGCGTATGCCAATCGTATAGATATATACAAGGGTGTGGTTCCAGTGTCGTTCGGTACAGATGCTATTGGAGGAATAATAAATATTGTTACCCATAGAAGACGAAAGCCTTTTTGGTTGGATGCATCATATTCGTATGGCTCGTTCAATACTCATAGAACCAATGTGAGCATAGGCAGAAATTTTAAGAACGGACTTTTCCTGGAACTGTCAGCCTTTCAAAACTATTCGGACAATAACTATAGTATATATGTGCCTGTAGAGGATTTTGAAACGGGTAGGATAGACCGGGATAAGATGGAAAGGGTGGAAAGATTTCATGACACATATCACAACGAATCTAGTGCTTTGCGATTGGGAATTGCAGACAAAACCTGGGCAGATAGATTGGCTTTGAACTTGAACTATGCGCAAAATTACAAGGATATTCAGACAGGTGTGAGACAAGATATAGTATATGGTGAGAAAGCACGCAGGGGAAGAAGTGTTATGTCTGGTGTGGAATACAGCAAACGTGGTTTGGCGGTTGAAGGTCTGGACTTAATGCTCACGGCAAACTATAACAACAATAAGGCAACAAATATTGATACGTCGCAGTATAAATACAATTGGTTTGGTGAGAAAAAGAAGCTTAATTCACCCGGAGAGCAAAATAGGCAATACATGGAATCGTCTAATAATAACTTTAATGCAATTGCAGACATAAACTATCGCTTCAAGCGTATTCATTCTATAACATTCAATAATAGTCTTAATTTGTATTGGCGAAGGAACACCTCTCTCCTTGCTACAGAGGCAGAGAAAGACTATATACCTAAATATACATCCAAGAATATAATGGGACTTCAGTATAGGGTGTTTCCAACTGATAAATACAATATTGTGGTCTTTGGCAAATGGTATCGTCAATATGTGAGAGGTCCTATTGCTACGGATGTAAACAGTTCCAACTTTGTGTCATATGGGAAGAGTACCAACTCGTTTGGGTATGGCACAGCTATGACGTGGTTTCCGATGAAAGGACTACAGGTAAAAATATCTTACGAAAAGGCATTGCGACTACCTACTATTGAGGAGATGTTTGGAGACGAAGATTTGGAGATGGGTAGCGTGGAGATAAAACCAGAAAATAGTGATAATGTCAACTTGAATATTTCTTATTCGTTTCGTTTCAGACGACACAGCATTTTGCTTGAGGGTAGTGCCGTTTACAGGAATACTCAGGATTTTATACAACGCAATATCGTTGACCTAAGTGGTGGTAAACAGGCTGCAGCTTATGTCAATTATGGTAGGGTGTTGACTTGTGGATGGAGTCTTTCGGCACGATATAACTTTAGTAACTGGCTGAGTGTTGGAGCAAACTTTACCAGAAATGATGTAAGGGACAATATGCGCAAGATGATAGGTACGGAGATGCCAAATGTTTCCTATGGCGAGAGGATGCCAAATATGCCTTACTGTTTTGCTGATGCTGATGTGATGTTGTCGTGGAACGACTTTCTGAAGAGTGGGAACACGCTGAGTTTTAAATACGAGAATACATATCTGCATAGTTTCTCGTTCTATCCCAGCCATATCGGAGAATTCAATCCTGACTATATCGTTCCCACTCAGTTTTCGCACAATGTGATTTTGGCATATTCAATGAAACAGGGTAGGTATAAGTTGTCCGTGGAATGTAGGAATTTGACAAATGAATTACTATATGATAACTTTCGTTTGCAAAAACCTGGCCGCTCGTTTTATGGTAAGGTGATGGTAAGTTTATAGGATAATAAAATTTGAAGTAAATATGAGAAAAATCTTTACAATACTCCCAATTGCTAAGGTAATGGTGTGTATGTCGTTAATGTCTTGTGAGAATACGGTGGATGGTGTTAGTGGCGATACTGATGATATGGCAAAAGACCAATATGCTATAGCTGCTTCGGTGACAGCTTCGGGCAATACAACAAATCTATTATTATCGGCCTCATCATTGGCAGAAGAAAACGTATCTGTCAAGGGAAGTGGATTGGTAAACGATGGTGCATCGCAGTGGGTGTTTTATGAGAATAAATATCTTTATGGACTTACATACAATCAGGGAAATGCTGCTGTGACGCGCTCTTATATCCGTACCTTGGATGGTAGGATTAGGGCACGCTCTGGCGAATATTCCATGAAGAGATACACAACCTTTGGTATATACGGAAAGTATATTATTACAGCATCTACTGGAGATGGTCCATCGTACAAAGCTGATGAGAATGGTTATCTGCCAAAGACTTTGTTGTTGTCGTATTTAGATGTAGAGGCAGAAACGTATAAGTCGAACGATACGGAACAAACGCATTTCGAGGCTGAAAATTTTCTGGGTAATGGTGAATATATCACTCTTGCTGGCATAGAAGAATTTGAAGGAAAACTTGTCTCTGCAGCTGTGCCAATGGGGTTGAGTCAATATGGTGCGGCTCAAGAGTCGGGGAAATGGGTGAAACCAGGCAACGAGGATTTGGTGAAGACAGAAAGTGGGGGAAGCAATAGTAGTAGTTATAAAAAAGGTGAACTTCAATGGACTCAATATCCCGATGAGTGCTATGTGGCAATGTTTGATGACGAAAATCTTTCTGGAAAGGTATTATTGCACACGGATAAAATCAGTTATGCTTGTGGTCGTAACAAGTCGAGATATTATCAGATGGTATGGAAGGATAGCAGGGGTGATGTGTACGTCTTCTCGCCCAGTTATGCCAAGAGTATGAGTGATGTGAGACAACAAACGAAATTACCTGCTGGAGTGGTGAGGATTGCTGCAGGAACAAAAACTTTTGATGACTATTATTGCAATATAGAACAACTTAGTGGTGGCCTCTCTTTTCAGCAATCATGGCCTGTTGGAGCGGGAAAGTTTCTTCTTTTGATGTACGATCGTCCTCTTACAACATCTGGCTTTGTTGCCAATAGGCTGGCGGTGTTCGATGCCGATGAGAAAACTTTGCAATGGGTTGGTGGCTTGCCAGATGCAGAGAAGATAAGCGGTTTCGGAACTCAGATATATGTTGAGGATGAAAATATCTATTTCTCGGTGAGTACTGTAGACGACTATGCTGCTATTTATATGATACCAACAAGAACCAACGCTTTGGTTTTACAAGCAACAAAGAGTGTGTCTACCAATGCCACAACAATTACCGGATTGGGTAAATTGGTGAGCGGTGTTTGAAAAATAACTTTAGCCCACCACCTTACATAATAAATAATAATATATAGTAGGAATATGAATAGTGTAATGAAAAAAATACATCTTTGGATGGCTCTGCCCTTTGGAATTATCATTAGTGTTATATGTTTTACAGGAGCACTCCTAGTTGTTGAGAAACCCATCACACGATGGTTGTACCCAGATTTTTATGCTGATGTCAGGTCTTCTCAAGTTTCAACATTCGAGGCAGGAAATAAAGTTGTACATAGTGCTCCGGTCGATGCCCCAAAAACTGTTGCAAAGGCAAAACGCAAAAGATTGCCTTTCTTTAGAGATGTAATGCGTTTGCATAGGTGGTTGTTGAATGCACCATCTCAAAAGGGAGAGAAAAGTGTAGGAAAGATTATTGTAGGTGTAAGTACTATAGCATTTGCATTGACTTTGATTTCGGGACTCTTCATATGGTGGCCGCGTAATGCAAAGGTGTTGCGCAACAGATTGTCGGTAAAGTTTAGAAAAGGTTGGCGTCGCTTTCTTCTTGATGCTCATGTCAGTCTTGGTTTCTGGGTGTTTGTATTTTTGTTGCTTATGGCGCTTACAGGACTTACATGGTCTTTTCAGTCATATCGTGATGTGTTCTATTCGTTGCTGAGTTGTTGTGGTACAAGAGAAGAGGTACGTCGTCTTGTAATGTCGTTGCATACAGGTAGTTGGGGAGGTGTCTTTTCGCAGACAATATACTTTATCTCTGCCATCATAGGTGCCACATTGCCTCTAACGGGCTATTATCTATGGTGGAAGAGAATAAGAAATAACAAAGTACGAGGAAAATAATCCTAATACATGTTCTCCTACTTGAAATCCTATGTCTTTTGTTGGTTTGTAATCTTAAGAAGTTACTTTCATTTGGATTTAGTCAAATAAATTTGCTTAATCCCTCGCTTATTTGTAATTTTGTGCACAAATTTATATAAATGGCAAAGAAAATTAAGGTTAAGGAGAATTGGAAACTTCTTCCTGGTGTACCACCAACAGAGATGGATTTGCGCATCTTGGAATTTCAAAGTCGTGGCAAGTTGTGTCCTTCACGTGAGTTGATAAAGACGCATGAGCAAATAGAGGGTATACGAAGGGCAGGAGCATTGAACACAGCAGTGCTTGATGAAGTGGCGGAGCGCATACGTGAAGGTATGTCTACAGAAGATATAAACCGTATCGTTCATGATTTCACCCTGAAGCATGGCGGTATACCTGCACCATTGAATTATGAGGGATTTCCCAAGTCTTGTTGTACGAGTGTAAACGAGGTAGTGTGTCATGGTATTCCATCCGAAGATGTTATCTTGGAGGAGGGTGATATCATCAACGTAGATTGTACAACTATATTGAATGGATATTATGCCGATGCCAGTCGCATGTTTGTTATTGGCAAGACTTCGCCCCAGAAGCAGAAACTTGTAGATGTGGCATGGGAGTGCTTGAAAGTGGGAGAGGAGGTTTGTTGTCAACCCTATGTCTTTGTAGGCGATTTGGGCAATGCAATACAGAAGCATGCTCATGCCAACGGATTTAGTGTGGTGCGCGATCTGTGTGGACATGGTGTTGGATGTAAGTTTCATGAAGAACCCGAGGTGGAGCACTATGGTCACAAAGGAACTGGTATGCTCTTGGTTCCAGGTATGACATTCACGATAGAACCAATGATAAATATGGGTACATGGCGTGTGTTTATCGACGATGAAGATCCATATGGATGGGAAGTAATATCGGACGATGAGTTGCCTAGTGCACAATGGGAACACACCTACCTGATGACAGAGAATGGGGTGGAGATACTGACACATTAAACTTAGTAATAATGTTTAGGTGTAAGAAAGAATTTTGTGGCATAATATTAATAGAATACGTTTAGAAAATAAAAATGATAATTCTCGGTATTGAATCCTCATGCGACGACACCAGTGCTGCCGTTATTAGAGATGGAGTGTTGTTGTCCAATGTAACTGCTTCGCAAGCTGTACATGAGGCATATGGTGGAGTGGTGCCAGAGTTGGCAAGTCGTGCTCATCAGCAAAATATAGTGCCTGTTGTAGATCATGCCCTGAAAAAGGCTGGTGTGGAGCGTGAAGAACTTTCTGCAATAGCCTTTACTCGTGGTCCTGGTCTTATGGGGTCGCTTTTGGTTGGAGTGAGTTTTGCCAAGGGACTTGCCGCAAGTCTTGGTATACCAATGATAGAGGTGAATCATCTGCAGGGGCATGTCTTGGCGCATTTTGTACGCGAAGAGGGCGACGAATACACTCCACCGCCATTCCCTTTCCTCTGCCTGTTGGTTAGTGGAGGCAATAGTCAAATTATTTTGGTTCGTGCCTATAACGATATGGAAATCATCGGTAAGACCATTGATGATGCCGCTGGTGAGGCAATAGACAAGTGCTCCAAGGTGATGGGTATGGGTTATCCTGGTGGTCCTATTATTGACCGTCTTGCACGCAAGGGCAATCCAAAGGCCTATCAGTTTGCACGACCACAGATTGCTGGTTATGATTATTCGTTCTCTGGTCTTAAAACCTCCTTTCTCTATAATCTTAAAGAATGGGTTGGGGAAGACCCCGATTTCATTGAGAAGAACAAAGAAAATTTGGCTGCTTCACTCGAGTTCACTATCGTGGATATATTGATGAAAAAGTTGCGCAAAGCTGCCAAAGATTTAGGAATAAAACATGTGGCTGTAGCTGGTGGTGTTAGTGCCAATACAGGATTGCGTGAGGCGTTTTTAGACCATGCAAAGAGGTTCGGGTGGACGGTGTATATCCCAAAGTTTGGCTACACCACCGACAACGCTGCTATGATTGCTATGGTAGGGTGTTTCAAGTATGCCGACAAGGACTTTTGCTCTATGGACAAACCTGCCTATTCTCGTGTAGAAATATGATTAAGTGTTTGAATATAGCGTAAAAAGCTTATAAATACTGACTTTTTCTAAAGAAATATTTGCATTATTCATAAAAAGATACTACCTTTGTGCCCTGTTTGGAAGATGTTATTGGAAAAGTAACAAAAGAAAGGAAGATTAGAAATGTCTAAGATTTGTCAAATTACCGGTAAGAGAGCCATGGTTGGTAACAACGTGTCTCACTCAAAGCGTCGCACAAAGCGCACTTTCGACGTGAACCTGTTCCACAAGAAGTTCTACTATGTTGAGGAGGATTGCTGGATTTCTTTGCGTATCAGCGCAAGTGGTCTTCGCTACATCAACAAGGTAGGTCTGGATGCAGCATTGAAGAATGCCGTGGCTCAGGGCTTTTGTGATTGGAAAACTATTCGTGTAATCGGTTAATTTCAGGAGGAACTAAAACATGGCAAAGAAAGCTAAAGGCAATCGCGTCCAGGTAATCCTGGAGTGCACCGAGATGAAGGAGAGTGGTTTGCCCGGTACATCACGCTACGTGACTACCAAGAACCGCAAGAACACTCCCGAGCGTATGGAACTCAAGAAGTACAACCCCATTCTCAAGAGAATGACTGTACACAAGGAGATCAAGTAATTTAACACCCAATCACTCAGATTAAGTTATGGCAAAGAAAACAGTGGCTACTCTGCAGACAGGTAAGACAGATGGCCGTTCCTACACCAAGGT
>JAFYMW010000047.1 GCA_017548165.1 Bacteroidaceae bacterium | reverse complement strand
GCTCTTGCCCTTGTGGCTTTCCTTGCAAGTTCCTGTTCCGACGATAAGCGTGATGCCATAGGCCGTACGGAGATTGTCATAGAAACTTCGCGCGGCAATATTACGGCTCGCCTCTATGACGATACGCCCATTCATCGCGACAATTTCATCAGGATGATTGAGGAGGGAGTGTATGATAATCTTATCTGGAATCGTATTGTGCCCGGGGCTACCATACAGACGGGCGAACCCACACAGAAGGCAGGTGGTGCAGCTCCCACGGTAGATGCTTCAAAATACCGCCATACTTTGCCGCCAGAGATAAAGTTCCCGCGTTATTATCACAAGGCTGGTGCTTTGGCCATGTGCCGTCAGCCCGATGACATCAATCCCGACAGGGTAAGCAGTGGTACGCACTTCTACATCGTTTCGGGCAAGAAGTATGACCTTGGTTCTTTGGCAGAACTCTGGCAGGGTAGGCGCGATGGCGAGCCAGGTTTCAAACTGCCCTCACTCTCGGCATATCAGAAGCAGGTCTATACCACCCGTGGCGGAGCACCTCTGCTTGACGGTGACTACACTATCTTTGGCGAGGTGGTGGACGGCATGGGAGTGGTGGAGTCTATAAATAAGGTTCCCATCAATGCCAAGGAACAACCACTGAAGGAAGTTGTTGTAAAGAGAATAAGGATAGTGAAGAGGTGAGCTTGCTCTTTGTTTTAATAGCATAGATATTATGAATAATCTTCGCACTCTGTTTTGCCTGCCAGTGTTGATGGTATTGGTGTCTGTTGTTGTAGGGTGGGGCAGCATTATCCAAACAAGGGATGAAATGAAGGCCGACCTCAATCAGGCCTTGCAGACACTTGTTGACAATGAGGATGAAGGAGTGCTTGACTCCTTGTCGACCATATCGGGCAGTCCTATGCTCACCTTCAACGGAGAGTATAATGGTTTTGCCAAGATGTTGCGTATAACTTCATTGCGCGATACGGCATGTATCTCCTATGCGGTTGTTTCTAATGATGCGTCTGGTAGTGCCACAAGATTGCCCGATGGGGTTGTATGTAGCGACTCTCTCACTATATCTGGCAAGGATGCTAGGTTTTATGTCAGGGCTTATGCCTCACCATCCGTAGCAAGTTTCCTTGCATATCCAGGTATGATGTTTTCCACGATATCGTTTGTATTGGGCATACTATTCTTATTATTAAATGTTAGGAAACTATATTCCCTACAAGTGGTAGGGGCAGACAATTTTGAGGTATATGCCGAAGAACCCTATACAGATGTTTCTAACCTGACCTTGACACCAATGCAGGAGCAGTTGTTGCAACTCTTCCTTGAGAGTCCTGAACGCACACTCTGTAAGGATAGGATATGCTCAGCCCTATGGCCTAAGAAGGACAATCCAGATGACACCTTCTATACTTTCATAAGCAGGATGAAGTCTGCCCTTGCCAAGCAGTCAACTCTTAAGATAGAGAACAAGCGAGGTGGAGGTTATGTGCTTTACGATGAAAGCAAGGAAAATGCGTTGTAAGGCTTATGTCAGGTGCAAATGTAAGATAAATGTAAGGTGATTAGGACAAGGTAATATGCCGGGAAAGTGTACTTTTGTTGCGATGAACGAATCAAAACAGAATTACACCTATGAAACAACCTCACTACAAAATTGTCAACAATACGATGGGCTGGATGGTGTTTGCCATCTCGGCCCTTGTTTATTGTTGCACTGTAGAGCCCACGGCAAGTCTGTGGGACTGCTCCGAGTTCATTATCTCTGCCTACAAGCTTGAGATAGGCCATCCGCCCGGAGCACCATTCTTTATGCTCACGGCAAATCTGTTCAGTCAGTTCGCTTCCGATCCATCGCAAGTGGCATTGATGGTAAACATTATGTCGGCCCTGATGAGTGCAGCGTGTGTGATGTTTCTGTTCTGGACGGTGGCACACTTAATGCGCCGATTGCTATGTGGCTATGCACCTGTGCAGAGTTGGCATCACCTTATTATTATAGAAGGCTCGGCCCTCGTTGGTGCTATGGCGTGTATGTTTTCCGACTCCTTCTGGTACTCTGCCGTAGAGGCCGAGGTGTATGCCTATTCCATTTTTCTCACCGCTTTGGTGTTCTGGTTGATGCTCAAGTGGGAGGAAGAGGCAGACACACCACATTCCACTAGATGGATAATGCTCATATCCTATCTCATTGGTTTGTCCATGGGAGTGCATCTGCTCAATCTGCTCTGCATACCGGCAATGGTGCTGGTGTATTATTTCCGTAGACACAGGAATGTCTCAGCTTGGGGAATAGCAAAGGCATTGATGGTTAGTTTTGCCATTCTCGGAGGCATACTCTATGTCCTTGTACCAGGAATCTTGTGGATGGCTGGGCGTGCCGAACTCCTTGCCGTTAATATGTGTGGTATGCCATTCAATAGCGGTGCGTTGTGTTTCCTCCTTCTGCTTGCTGCATTGATAACCCTGGGCATAGTAAGACTGAAAGGCATAAAAAGGACAGTCCTCACCTCCATCGCATTTATCCTGGTGGGGTTCAGTTGCTATTCCGTCATCATAATCCGTTCGCTTGCCAATCCGCCTATGGACGAAAACTCGCCGGAGGAGGTGTTCTCGTTGAGGCGCTACATCAGCAGAGAGCAGTATGGCGATACGCCTTTGTTCTACGGTCCCACCTACAAGACAAAACCAAAGTATGTGAGGCGTGGCAATATGATGGTGGCAGAGTGCAAGGAGGGAACAACCCTGTATGCCAAGTCGGAGGAAGAGGGACGATACATTGATACGGGCAAGAGTAAGGAATATGTCTATGAAGACAATATGCTGTTTCCACGAATGCATTCTGGCAGGCATGCAAAGGCATACGAGCAATGGTTGGGTGGAGTAAAAGGTCCTACGATGGCAGAGAATCTCCGTTTCTTCTTTACATATCAGTTGAATTTTATGTACATCAGGTATTTTCTGTGGAACTTCGTGGGAAGACAGAATGACATACCTGGTAATGGCGAATTGGAGTATGGCAACTGGATAACTGGCATTGACCTCATAGACGGATGGTTGTTGGGGTGTGATATGAGCAAATTGCCCTCGGACCTTCGTGAGAACAAGGGTAGGAATGTCTACTTCGCTTTGCCTCTGCTTCTGGGTGTGTTGGGCATCTTGTGGCAGAGTCGCCGCAAGGAGTATGGTGTGGCACAATGCCATGTGGTGGCATGGCTGTTCTTAATGACAGGCATAGCCATAGTTCTGTATGTCAACCAGAGTCCACTTCAGGCACGCGAACGCGACTATTCCTATGCCGGTTCATTCTATGCCTTTTGCATTTGGGTGGGTATGGGGACAGGTGCTGTTGTATCCTTGCTAAGAAGATGCCGTATGGGAAAAATATCCTCTGCTATAGTTGGTGTGTTGCTATGCCTGATAGTTCCCTTGCAGATGGGATGCCAGACTTGGGACGACCACGACAGGAGTGGCAGATATGCTTGTCGCGATTTTGGTAATAACTATCTTGAGAGTGCGTGCAAGGTAGGCAAACCCATAATCTTCTGTTGTGGAGATAACGACACTTTCCCGCTTTGGTACAATCAGGAGGTTGAGGGTAGGCGCACGGATGCCAGAGTGTGCAATCTCTCCTATGCCGACACAGATTGGTATGTGGACCAGATGCTTCGTCCTGCCTACGACTCGCCAGCCTTGCCTCTGGAGTGGGATAAGAAGGATTACAGTTATGGAGTAAACGATGCCGTATATGTCGAGGCGGAATTGAAGGAAGGTATACTTTCCCTGTATCGTCAGGAACCTGAGACTATGGAGCGGGTCTTTGGTGAGCAACCCTTCGAACTTGGCAATATCCTCAAGCATTGGGTGTTCAACAAGATGGAGGGAATGAGCGAGGAGGATGTGCGTCTGCGCAAGTATGTCAAGGCTCTTCTGTGTGGCAGAGAAGATGAGTGGCAGACTCTTGATATCAGATGTTTTCCTATGGATGAGGCCTATGTCACACAACCATCAGGCAAGCGTATGCCTCTTTCCTTCAAGGGTATGAAGTTCTTGACAAAGAAAGATCTTCTCTTGCTCCAACTTCTTGCCAATGCCGATGAAGAGCGTCCGTTGTATCTTGCCACATCGGTCAATGTGGATGACGTACCTTATCTCGAACCTCATCTCGTTTGCGAGGGTATGCTATATAGGATTGTGCCGTCGGATAGCACTGATGTGGATATGAGGATAGATGCCGAGCGTTTGTACGAGAACATTATGCATCGCTTTACATTCGGTGGATTGTCAGCCGAGGGAGTATATGCCGATTATGATGTAAGGAAAATGACCTATACTCTGCATCACAAGATGGCATTGCTCATAGACACACTGATGAAGCAGGGGGACTATACACGCGCTCTGGAGGTGGTGCGCAAGTGGCAAAGGGAACTGCCTCAGAGTGCTGCTCTATGGGACGATTCATCCTTGCCTATGCTCATATGTCTTTACGAGACCGGTAATGTAGCCGAGGCAGAAGAGATAGTAAGTGGACTTCTGGATAGAACACTCCAATGGCAAGCCTGGATGGCTTCTGTTCGTCCTGATGGCAGAAAGGTTTCCGACTTTACCCAATATCGCTGGAATCAGATGCTAGAGAGATGCTTTGCTCTCCTATATAAATATAATAGGAACGACCTTATTGAGCACTTCGCCTCAAGATACGATGCTATGTTTGCTCAATGATAAATGATCATTTTATTCTTGAAACTCCCTCTCAATAGAACAGTAGTATTTAACCCAAATCGTTCATTAGCGTTATGATGATAATAGCCTTATTTTTGAACCTTTTCGTTAAGCCAATTGAGCGGACTCAAACTCGTTTGAAGTTAGCCTTGGCGAGAAAAGGTCGAATATAATTCAAACAGATGTTTTGCTAGTTTGAGGGCGCAATGGGGTTCCATTGTAACCGAGAAGTAACGAGACAGATGACAAAAAGATGGATTCATTAGCGCGTAACAGTCTAATGACCGATTTGGGTTTAAATCCTCCCCGAAGTTAGGGGAGGTACCCAAAGGGTGGAGGGGCCTGTGGAAAGAAATAATACCGCTTAACAGCAAAAGATATGAAAACAAAAAATCAATTCAATATGCGCATTGCCATATTTCTGCTTGCTTCCATTTTCGTTGTCTGTGGCCTTGTGCTGATGTATGGCGAGGGTAGTGACAACGAAAGCTTCCGCCCCGAGATATTCTCGCCTATAAGAATCAGGCTTGCTCCATTTCTCTGCCTTGTGGGCTATTTGCTGATACCTTTGGGGATAATGACTAAAGGCAAGGACCGTGTAGAACCAAAGTAGAAAATAAGAAAGAGTGCTGAACCCTTCTATCAAGGATTAGCACTCTTTGTGTTGTATTCTCTGTTTCAGAATGTGTTTCTTGCTTCTTAGAAATCGTACTTGACCATCAGTTTGGGAGAAGCTTTGAACTTGTTGCTATAGTTCTCAAGTTCAACCTCTACACCAGCTCCAAGACGCTTGAAGCAGTAGAGCAGTTGCATCTCGGTGCTATAGGTCAAGTGATTTACACTTGCGTTATAGGCCACATCAACATAACCGCCAAAATATAGATGCTCCTTTAAGAACTTTCTGTTCCATACAGCGGTAGCCTGAAGACCATGACCAGTGTTTCCTGCGAGATAGTTGATGTCCATACGATACTTCAAGTGAAATTCGAGGTAAGTCTTATTAATGATCTTTTGATAAGCGGCGCCAAGCAAGGCAGCATGTGAATAGGTAAGACCGCTATTGAACAACAAACCACCATCGTATTCAATATGTGCGTAGAAGTTGTTCTTTAACTTGAAGTTATAACCATACTCAAAGTACATACCATTGTCTGCCTTTCTGCCAAGGTCAAGGTCTACGAAACCGAAACCATAACCACTTTTATGGTCGTGGCCAATCTCACCAGTGATTGTGGCATACTTGTGACCAAAGTCGTACATTGCTTGAGCATTGCCCCACACCTGTGCCTTGGCCATTGTTGCCATCAGGCACATAAACATGAGAATACATAATTTCTTCATCTTCATTTTTACTTTCTATGTTTTTTTTATTTCTATGTTTCTTATTTAATGATAAGGAGATATGCAGAGTTTAGGGCGTAATAAATATGATGAGAGTATAGTGATTAGTGTAATGTTTCTTCACTCACCACTAACCCTCTCATCTATCTCCTTACGGCATCTTTCTCTCGCACTAGTATCTACTCCATCTTTTACAGAAGAGTGGGGGAGAGTCAGCCTTTTATTACATTCTGCTAATCAGGTAGGGCAGTGCCTTCTCAAACTTCACACCCCACCAGTGTGATTCGTCGCCCATAGTTTGGCGAATGGTCTCTGCCACGAAGTCAGCGGCAATAGCGGCAGCATCCAAAATATCATGACCACGCATCAGGGCACCTGCAAATGACGAAGCATAGCAGTCGCCTGTACCATGCATTGACACGGGGATGCGCTCGGTGAAGTAGTACTTTGTCTCATTGCCATCATAGTATGCCACACCCAGTTTGCCTTCCTCGAAACTAACACCTGTCAGCAACACATTCTTGACACCCAAGGCATAGAGGCGCTTGAGCATATCCTCGATGTAAGCTTGGTCATACTCTGTGCGATATTCTTCGCCAAGCATCAGGGTAGCCTCGGTCATATTGGGCATAATCACATCGGCACCCTTGCACAACTTGCACATCTCCTGTGGGAAGTCATCGTCGAAACCGGGATACAGCTTGCCACCATCGCCCATCACGGGGTCAACGATGCGCAGAGCACCCTCGTTGGCTGCCTCTTCCATAATGCGCAGGATGTGAGGAATCTGTGCCTTTGATACGTAACCGGTGTAGAATGCGTCGAATTTCACATTCTCCTTCTTCCACTGTGCCAGGATGTTGGGCATCTCATCGGTGAGGTCGAAGAATGTCCAGCCAGAGTAACCGGCTGTATGGTTAGAAAGTACAGAGCTAGGCAATATGCCACACTCCACACCACAAGCCGAGATGATGGGCAGAGCCACGGTGAGTGAGCACTGACCTACGCATGAAATGTCCTGAATGGTAAGTAATCTTTTGTCTGCCATTGTTATTCAATCTTTTTATGTTATACCTAAATTTTCGAGTGCAAAGGTACAGACAAATGTAAAAATACGC
>JAFYMW010000015.1 GCA_017548165.1 Bacteroidaceae bacterium | reverse complement strand
GATGGAAGCCCTTACCGATATCTATCGCGAAGCGAAACCTGGCGATATGAATCCATTGAAAGTGGATGACCTCTACGAAACATGGTTCAAGGAGATCCGCTTGATTGAAATGATGCGCAAACTCTGCTTCATGCTGGTAGTTGTGTCCATCTTATGTATCATGGCAAGTGTGTATTCTGCCATTTCACTCGAATCGCGTGGAAGACAAAAGGAGGTGGCTTTGCGCAAGATTCATGGTGCACACACGCGCGACATCATCCATTTGTTTGGCAATTACTACCTGCGCTTGCTCGGCATCAGTGCTCTTGTTGGCAGCATTGTGTCACTGCCCTTTATCATTATGCTTGTCAACAATGCTAATCTCATGAGCGAGATGGCACTAACCACCCGAAATATGAATTATGTGAATGGATTTGATACAACAGATTGGATAATGATTCTACTCTACCTCCTGCTCTCTATCCTCATCGTTACATCCATCACCCTTCTCACCATAGGCAACAAGATATACCGCGTCAGCCAGATTAAGGCGGCAGAGGTGCTGAAGAAGGAGTGAGGAGAACGGAAAAGTGAAAACGGAAAACGGAAAGGTGAAAACGGAAAGGTGAAAACGGAAAACTATTACATACCCCCTCCGCGCTTCGCGCTCGTCCCCCTGACTCAGAGGGACAGTCAGTTACAATAGCATCCAACATTCTCCCTCTGAGACAGGGGGAGTACCACGAAGTGGGGAGGGGGTATGACAATCCCGACTCCACACAAACAACAACCCAAACCAATAATTACAAGATGTTGAATATAGATTATAATTAGGTTAGAAGACACCCTTCCCCTCCAACGCAGATGGAGGGGAAGGAAAAGGACACAGCAATGTAACAAAAACATCATCGTTCCCGTTATCATTATATACTGTACTAACACAAATCATCACAAATATGCAAAATCAAAATGCAGTACATCATACTCCCCTCCCCTGTGGAGGGGTAAGGGGGAGGGTCCGCTGGGGAGGACTCCTTGCCAACTCCCTCGCTACCTCATGGCGTAATCTGCTCAAGTACAAAGTACAGAACGTCATTTCCATTGCCTGCCTTGCCGTGGGTGTGGTATGCTTTGCCATCACCGTGCATATTATGTTCAACTTTGCACGCAACTTATATTACAGTTCTATTGACCAAGGCAGGCCGGTGTTCACTATCTACGAGATGAGCGAAGAGGAATTCAAGAACACCGCCAAACATGATGCCAACGGAGCAGACAGACAATTGCCCATGGTGAACATCACCAACGCATTTATCGACAGGCTGTATAGCATGAAACTGCCTGCCATGAAGGAGATTCATGCTATTGTCAGTGTGTTGCTCATGAACTTCGAATTCGAGGACAACACAGAACAACCCAAGACATACCTTGCCCGCTATGCCCAGTGCTCGCCACGAAGATACCATTACCTCGGATACCGTTCGGCCATCACGGGCGAAAGGATACCCGAACTGAACGAAGGCGACGTGCTTATAACGGACGATCTCCGCGATAAGGTCTTTGGCAAAGGTGTGGACCCTCGTGGTTTCAGGATACTTACCGAAATATACGGTAGCCAGCGCACCATACGCGATGTGGTGAACATATCCGAACGCATGGAGGATTCCTATAACAATGCCGTCATCTATTGCCAGAAGAACTGCATCGCTGAAGCGCAATACAACCCCATCAATGGCCTGCAGATAGAACTGGCCGAGGGCTACACGGCACAACAGTTGCGCGAACAACTGGCAGGTGCCTTGCCCGAATACTTTGTGGCTCTGCGATGTAACGCATGGGATTGGACGGACGATGGTTTGCTCTATCTGACGATAATAGGTGTTGTGCTTTTGCTTGGAAGCAGTGTACTGCTCATAGGTGCCATGGGGTTCCTGAAGATGCAGTTGCAACTCTTCTCGCTCCGTGCCCGTGAGATGGCTCTGCGCCGAACAATGGGAGCAAAGCCCCGACACCTGTTCCTGCTACTCATAATGGAAATGGCAATCATGTTCGCCTTTACGGCCATAGCCACGTTGTTGATCACCGTACAAGTGTCGCGTTATGCCATGTCCATTATACAGAGGTTGAACGATGAAATCCTCTTCGATGTTGACATGATTGTGGAGACCGGCATGTGGATTTGCCTTGCCACATTACTTTGCTCCTTAGTGGTGGCTTTCATTTCCCTGTACCGCCAGTTGCACAGTCCCGTGGGCATGCGAGTAGGCCGTAGCGGACATCCTCGCACCAAAGGACAAAGCGTGATGTTGGCCACTCAGTTTGCCATAAGCATGATGCTCACCTTTGCGGTGTTGGGTGCCTTCTATGCCCTTAACGTAATTGCCGAACAGGAATACGGAAGCCATACGGAGAACAAGGCGCCATACCGCAAGACACTTATGGCACGCATGACGACAATGGACATTCGAGTACCCGACTTTGCCAACAAGATAGCACAGAACAAGGATGTAGAGCACATATCCAAGTGCATCTACTTCTGTTGCGAATCCGAAGGTCCCGAGGTGGACGAAGGACTGATAACGCATACGCTCAAGTACAAGAACTCCGACGGAAGCATCAAAAGTCATGCTTATAGTTTCCTCGCCACCGATGAAGAACTCTTCGACTTGCTCGACATAGAAATCAGCGAAGACAAACCCAAGGACGAGAATCTGCAGAAGCATGTCAGTGCCATATACGTTCGTACCGAAGAGGTGGAGCGTCTGCGTGAGAAATGGGACTTGCACATAAGCAGCGATGTGCAGACACGCCGGCTTTACAAGGACCGTTCCTATACTCTCATTGGCTATGCTCCTGCTCTCATCGGCTATCGTCCAGGTTCGCATAGCACACCGTCGTTCTGGATGATAGAACCGGACATAACATGGCAGGACAAGGACAACCTGAAAGAACTTCGTGCCTATAGCCACGATACCAACTACTACCTCATCTTCCCCAAAGACGGCAAGTATGGCAAGGTAGAAGATGCGTTAACCGACCTGTGGCGCGAGGCTCAGCCAGGCAACATGAACGACGTGCCTGTGGACAACCTGTACGAAGAGTGGTTCAAGGGCATACGCATGCTGGAACTGATGCGCGAATTGTGTTTCCTACTTGTTATCGTCTCCATCCTTTGCATCGTAGCAAGTGTCTACTCGGCAATCTCTCTTGAATCACGTGGCCGACAGAAGGAAGTGGCCCTGCGCAAGATTCATGGCGCCCACTCGTGGGACATCATGCGTCTGTTCGGCAGGTATTACCTGCGCCTGCTTCTCATCAGTGGAATCATTGTCGGCATACTATCCATCGCCTTCATCACCATATTCAGTATCTTCGCCCTGGATGGCATAGAGAGCAAGGACTGGATGATGATACTCTTCTACCTCTTCCTCTCCATCCTCATCGTCGTGGCCGTCACCCTCCTCACCATCAGCCACAAGATATGGAAGGTAAGCAAAATCCATCCGGCGGAGGTGGTGAAGAAAGAATAAAGACCCACCCCCAACCCCTCCCTCTATGGAGGGGAGTAGTTACAAATGGCAATGAAAGTCCCTACACCCCAAAAACAACATATAAACCCTATGAAAAAGCCACCCCAGTGCCATGCCAGTACCATAGTGTTGGTACTCCAGTACTAACACGTCGGTACTCCAGTACCAGCCCGTTGGTACTGCAGTACCAGTTATGCAACATCAATTTCGGTACTGGGAAGCGAAGAGAAGAATAAACGGAGAACAAGGAAACGAAGTAAGAAAAGATTCAAAAAGACTAAGTCGTATTAAAACTATCTCACACAGAACTCACCGAATACACGGAACTATTCAATGACGACAATACAACGAATAAAAGAAAATGAAAAAGAATTCACAGAATTTATCGCAAGCTTCGCTACGACGGCTGGCGCGGTGAGAACTATTAACATTGAACGTTCAACGGAGAACAAGGGCACTGTGAAACATGTGCCATTCTGTGGATTCTACGCGCAAAGCTGCGTAAAAATTCCAGCGCCAGCGTGATGTACTCTCAGATAAAAGGTAAATCTGTGGATTCCTTTAGATTTGCGAAGAAAAAGAAAGGTAAGCAAAAAGTGCTATCTTTGCAAAAAGTTAACCAAAGGAGAGAGGTGAACTATTGTGGAATCTAGCTAATGAGCTAAACACAGAAACAGTC
>JAFYMW010000046.1 GCA_017548165.1 Bacteroidaceae bacterium | reverse complement strand
TGTGTCCTAAAGTTGCGGTATTAAGTGCTTTTCCTATGTATGTACTTGATTACTACGGGATAGAAGGATTAAGGAGAAAATTAGGTGTTTGACAAACAAATTACTTAGATTTCCCACTCCTCCCCGTTATACCTCAAATCCGTATAAACATCCGTGGCAATCTGAAAGAAAGCACACGCACAACCAGAAAGGAAATACCTGTCTATTTCCTGAAACGATATCCGAGGGTCAAGGTAGATATGCTCTTCCTCGACCCTTGTCTTTTCCTGAATCAGCACCGACATGAACTGCCTGAACAGTTCACGCATGATGTCCATACACTCCTGCCTTGCCCCCATGTCATCAATTGCATGACGCATTGCCAGGAACACTGTCTTCACCCTACGTGTATGCGGAGTGGTATTCATTTCCATATAACCTTGAGAAATATCCGACACCGCAATGAATGCAGAAGCAGTCTGCATGCTATGCAAAGCCTCTTCAAAACCCTCTAATCCCGACACCCGGCAGAAGGTGAAACCCTCTGCCTTCGCTAACTTGTTCCTCGATGCCAGTCTTTCAAAGAAAGCCACAGCATCCCAATTAATATTCTTCGCCAAATCCATTGTCTGTATCCTTTTCATCAATTTCTTTAAAACCGTCCCAATCCATAATATCAGGCTCCTCGTACTCAATATCGTCAATATCCATAGACTCCGCCCTGTACTTGGCTATAAGGTCCGAAATCTTTTTTTCTATGTTCGGTATAGGCTTTATGCCAAGCACAGACGGATCCTGTGTAGCCGTGAAAGGCTGCACCACGATAAGGTCATAAGGGACAGACTGCTCATCCTCTACATTCACGTTATTAAACTTCGCATACGACGTAGCAGCACGCTCCATGGTCTTCGTATCCTTACGCTTTTTTGCCATCTGGTATGTCTCCAGAATCATCTCGTTATACTTCCACCTATGATAATCACGAGATGCCTGGGTGATGTGAGGCAGAACGGACTTTATAATCCTAAGGTCATCATACGCCAGTGTCTTGCTCACCCCATAGCGAGAAAGACACTCATCCACAAACTCCTTGTCCTTGGACTCAGGATTTGAGATAAACCAGTTGTACATAGCCCTAAGGCGAAGCACCCTCTCCACGGAAACATCCGGGTACTTCTCCCTAAGCACCTCCTCCGAAGAGAAGAGGTCTACCTGCACTATATCCTGCACTGCCGGGAATCCCATCACTCATCATCCTCCATATCCATAAGATTGCGACGGGCATTTTCTATAGCAGCAGGAGACCCCACTTTTGCCAGCTGCATCTCCTGGTTGTGCAGAGTAACACGAGACACAACCTTGCCCTTGTGATATGCTATACTGGCAGGAGTAGACCTGTTGCGAATCTCATCCCGAAGCTCGTCTGCATGCACATCAATGAGCAATGCAATATCAGAAACAGGAAGATATATGGAAGCATATTTCTGAATATTTTCAAGCTGTTCATTACTTAAAGTCATAGAATAAGAAAATAACTATAATTAAATATCTATCAATTATATAATATTAACAAAATAATTATTTGCTTTCACTAATCCAACACCTGTTTTAGTATATCCGACAACGGCACAGACTGATTGTTCATCAAGTCCAGAACCTCCGCCTTAAGTTTGTCAAAAACCTTGGAATCCGTAGTTATAATATACGATTCATTTCTATTGCCACGAGTAAGATTTTGAGAAGTGATGATACTCACCTTGTCCCCATTCACCGACTCCACGAGAAGGACTTTAGAATGGTTGTCAGTAAGGTGAGTAGTAGTAATAACCTTCTCTATAAACACCCAAAGCTGCTTCGTCTTGTTCGTGGCCTTGTAGTCAAGAATAAGATGAATTGCAGAAGTAGAACCAGACCGGGTAATGTGGTATAGACGACGAAGGAACTCCTCCGAAATGGAGAAGGAAGTCTGCCACACCTCCGATGTACCTACCTGCTCCAGAACCCACTCCAGGATATCCGCAATCTGCACTGTATTTGTCAGCGCAGACTGCACAGGACTATCCTTTAGCGGAGCGAATATGGCAGATATGGAAGTATTGCGCTTCATCAGTCATTGAGGTCGCCATCAAGGACACCAAGCGCAATAAGTTCTTCTGTCAATGATGCCACGGGAGATGCCAATTGCTTATACAGACCAGCTAATTTCTCCTTTAGACCCTCGGAAGGACTCTTCTTGTACCTCCCTTTGGTAAGGTTGATCTGACGGTAGATATTGAGCTGCAAGGACTGCTCATCATCAACGATACGCTGTTCTGCAGCCACAGCGACAGAACCATCCTTGCCAGTACCACTCTCTACCATACAATAGGAATCGTATACCTTCCAGTTGTTACGATACCTTTTGTCAAGTTCAATAAGCTCCTTCAGGAAAGGATACCTCTCGCTGTCGGGACAAGACACATTGTCAAGAGAGAGATTACGGAGAGTAAGGTGCAGTTCACGCATCTTCTGCAGAATGGAAGCATTCTCAACATACAAAGCCTGAATCTCAGCTGGCAGAAGGTCATGGTCAGCACGTATGCCAGCCTTAAACTTCGGTGAAGCAGAAACGGCAGAATCAGAAGAGTCTGCAGTTTCTGTAGAACCAGAAGCAGAATCGGAACTCTCAACGCCATTAGCACCCACTACTCCTTCTGCCACCTCGTGACTATTTTCGCAACCCGGAGATGCAGAATCCCCTTTGGCAGATGCATCCAAGTTACGAAGGATAGCAATCTTGTCCACCTTCTTCTGCATCTCCTGCACCTGCTCATGCGTAAGCCTCTCGAGTCGGAACTTCATATACTTACGGATATGATGTTCAATAAAATCCCCGTGTTTCTTGGCATTACGCGAAAGATTACGGTACATAATCTGGTTGTTAGACAACTGCAAGAGATACAAGGCACCCTTGTCATAGTCACGTTCAGAAGCCGGCATATCAAGCCAAGCTTTGACTTCCTCGGTAAAAATATTATCCATAGAAATACAATTTATGTTATCGACAACACAAAGTTAAATATAAGCCCCCGCCAATGAAAAGACAAGAAACACTCAATAGGATTTAGAAATCTTCTTCAGTTCATCATAATCCTTTGCCTTAGCCTCCAGCTCTACGAGTGCTCTCCAGCAATCCATAGAAAGCACTAGACTTTCTTTTGTGATATCCCCACCAGTGAGAGCGCGGATTTGAGTATTCATGCTATCCTGCAACTGCTGCATGGAAGGAGCAGAAGCCTCAGAACCCTCTACAGACTTGAAGAAATGTTTGAACATAGACGCAAACATCTTCTTCACTGAAGTATACCAATAGAAGACAGAAATCTCCTCTGCGGCATTAAGACGTATAAACTTATATCTATAAAGAATCTTTGCCATATCCCACAGAAGAGCCTTGCGCTCAGTCTGCAGATATCCCTGGTAAAGATTATCAAGACACAGATAATCCTCAAAAGAAACATCCTGAAGGTCGGCACGCACAGCACGGTGAAACACTATGCGTGACAGACGCACAGGAAAAGAAGGAACATCAGCAAGCCAAGCCAAGGCAGCAGAACCCTCAGTAACCTGCAAGGAAGTCAAAGGAAACATTCTGCCTTTGCAACGAACAAGGTATACACCACCGTGCCGTGAAACCACCTGCAAGCCACCCCATTTAAGAAGGCACAAACCTTTAATTTGACTAAGTGTATAATCCTTGGAGAAAAGCCGGAACACATAACGTAGCTGTGTATCAGAAAGCTCACTCCAAGATTTTGGAAGAGAAATGTTTAGGATATGTTTCATATATAAAGGGAATAAGTAAGCAGCAAGCAGTTAAAGAATAAGATAATTAAAACCAATACCCAGTATCCTCCATCTTATTTTCAAATACTGGAGGCTCAAAAAGCTTCGCAATATCGGATCTATGCCATGAGGGAAATTCCGAAGGATTGTTCCTGATGACATTGACGATATGCACAAGGGCGGTGGGTGGGGACAATACGGTAGGTGCTGTTTCATTAAGTCGCTGCTTAAGAATCTGCACCTCGTATGCCCGCAGGGAGCGGATGACGCTCTTCACTACATGTGAAGAAGAGGAAGGTGACAATGCCTCCTTCCGAAAGTCATCCATCTGCTCCTGTCCAATGAAGTCAGCCACAACATGAAGCTCAATATCGAGCAGAATTTGGCGCACTTCACAATACTTCTGCCAAAGACGCTTCCCCTGACCTATGAAATCACAGATGTCAAGGTTGGGGAAGAGAGTAGAGCAGAAGAACTCAGCCTGAGCGGTAGAACACCAGCCAGGCACGTCAGGCAATGCAGAAAGCAG
>JAFYMW010000045.1 GCA_017548165.1 Bacteroidaceae bacterium | reverse complement strand
ATAATATATATATAATATAAATATTATATATATATTATAAACTTATTTTCTCAATCCCAACGTAGCGTAAACAATGGACTGTAGACTGTAGACTGTGGACAGTTCGGCCCTATCCGCATAAATAGCGGTTACCGTTGCCCAGAACTGAACCGCGCCGTGGGTGGTGCTCATAATAGTCAGCACATGAAGGGCGAGGCGGCAGACATACACCTGCCATCGGTGGAGAAGGGCAAGGAGTATCTTGCCTTCCTGAAGACCCTGTCAGCCGTAGACCAACTAATATGGGAAAAGAAAGGAACGCAAAACTGGATACATGTGTCGGCAAAGAGGAAGACCCACCCCATCCCTCCCTGTGAGGGAGGGGGAGTTACAACCGCCAGCACCGCGCCAGCAAACTGTCCCCCTGAGACAGGGTGGACGAGGAGCGAAGCGACGGAGGGGGTGGATGATACAAACGGAAATGCGGAGCTTGATGAGCCAAAGGTGAATAATAAAGGTGAAAACTATCCACCCCCCCCCCTGCGGGGTACTCGCCCCTGTCTCAGGGGGAGAGCCAGTTACAACCGACAATGAATATTAAGCATTAACAAACCTATTAACCATGACCCATCAATCCCTCTTTTACAGATACATTATACTCCCCTCCCTTGTGGCGAATGGAGTCCATCTATTATTAAATTTATATAAAACCATGAACAAAACAAGAGGTATGCAGTTCTGGAAGGCAGCCATGCGATACTACCCCGATTTCTCTCGCTCTACTGCTGTTCGCAGGTTTCGCGAAGAGATACACAATACGCCAGAACTTCTGGAAGAACTAAAGCGCTTAGGCTACGACGAGCATAGGCGGTATTTTCCGCCTGGGCAGATGGCCGTTATCATAAAGTACCTTGGAGACTAACGTTTAACGGTGAGCGGTGAGCGTTGACTGCTTGCTAATGCAAAAATAAGATGGCACCACGCAATGTGATGCCATCTTTATTTATTGGTGTCAGCAAGGGTGCCGCTATGCTTGTCGGAAAATAGCGTGGCGGTCAGTAAATAGCATTCCATTAGTGTCACATTATGAAAAAAAATGCCTATCTTTGCCCAAGCAACAGATTTACTAACTCCTTAAACAATCGTAAGTAAGAAACAGACAGTACCCAAATGAACGCACAGAAAGCAGTGATTGTCCATGTGGCAGAGCCTTTCAAACAGAGAAAAAACAAAAACATTAACAACGGAAAGCGTTCCCGTTCGTACACTATAACATATTGGATTTGAGCTTTTAGCTCTTGTTCTCTCTTATTTGAATACCGCCAAAACATTCAGTTTACGAGAACAAGCAGTAAGGAAGTTCACACCGTTTAAGGTGTGGACTGTTCGTGCTTGTCGTAAACGAGGTCACTTGGCGGTAACCCAAATAAGAGGCGAGTAACGAATGGTTT
This sequence comes from Bacteroidaceae bacterium, assembly GCA_017548165.1. Classification (GTDB taxonomy): domain Bacteria; phylum Bacteroidota; class Bacteroidia; order Bacteroidales; family Bacteroidaceae; genus Physcousia. The sequence continues at coordinate 13,126 of JAFYMW010000045.1, read as the reverse complement.
ACGCCTTTTCTATCATTAAGGATTAAAACGATGAACTTCAAATTATTACAGAAACTTCTGTTCTTTATGGTATTGGGACTTTCCCTTTCCGGTCTGCAGTCATGCGGTGATGTCGAGGAAACTATTGAGGACGTTGCCAAGGATTATGGCAAAATATCAGGCAATAGTTTGGTTGCAACCGGCGGATACAGAGATGTGAAACCCTTAAAGGCCACTATATTGGCCTCGATTAAAACCGCTTATCAGGGAGCATACACAACCTTAGGTGTAGAGTTCACTCCCAATACCCCCGATTTCAATTCAAGCGAGACAAAGTATGCTTTCTCGAATAGCGGTATTTCAAATGGACACTTCGAAACTGTTCTCTCAGACGATGGTGAGGGATTGTTGAAACCCGGAACCACTTATTATTATCGTGCTTATGTTTACATGGCAGGCACTAAATACAATGGTGAAGTCCGCAGTTTCGTGACTCCCGACCTTCAAGTTTCCAAGACTAACCTTGTAGATTTAGGAGTAAGCGTAAAGTGGGCGTCAAACAATATGGGAGCAAATTCACCAGAGATTGCAGGCACCGCTTTGCAACAGTGTTATGCGTTTAAGAACTTTAATAATGATAGATGGGATGAAGTAGTTTCACTTTATTATAGTATTAATACAGGTAAACCTTCTTACTTTCCTAACGACGTAGATGATTACAATTGGTTGGGAAACCGCGATTATGATGTAGTAACCCGTACTATGGGAAGCGGATACCGCATCCCTACAGCGGACGAGTGGGAGGAATTGGAAGAATGGTGTTATTGGAAGAATGGTGTCTACAATGGAGTCAAGGGATTCTATATCAGCGATAGGGTAGATGGCACAAATGTAATCTTTCTGCCATACATCAAAAAAAGCACCAAACATGATATAACTGTGTATTTGAGCGCTCCAGATGACATTATAAGGAATCTCAGAGAGGTAATGGATCTTGAGAGACAATATTTGATTGATTGTTGTCAAAACCTGACCACAGATGAATTTCTTGAAATAAAAAGTGGGTTTTATCAAAATAGATTATATATAGAGACGGAATTTGGGCAGGGTGAAGTGCTGACAGAAACCTCGCACATATTTAACGAAGATGGCCTTATACTTCGTCCTATAGAGTCAAACATTGCAAGTTACATAAGCGATGATGATCTGTCCTGGACACATCCAACAACGCGCAAGACATATCATTTCTATAAGGAGACAGACACCTATGGCGGTGGTGTCTTGTACGTAAGACCTGTCAGCAATAGATAGTAGCGAAAACATCGGAGTTTTTATTGTTTGTCTTCAAGATATTACTGTCCTATAAACGTAAAGACACATAAACCCAATGCCCGAAAGCCGGTCACTCCGACTTTCGGGCATTGCTTTGGTACGCTCAGCATGAGCATTAGTTACCGGGTGCAAGTCCCGAACGAGCCCTAATAGCGGGAATCGCATATAGAACAGATGACGAAAAGAAGTCTTCATTAGGGAGTAACGGTCTTATGAGCTATTTGGGTTAAAGTCCGTTGCGTTTCAGATGGTATAGGAAGCGGCGGAGATACAATATGCCCACCAGAGTGAGGCCGAAGGGGAAACCCCACCAGATGCCTACGGCGCCACCGTCCATGATGATACCGAAAAGGTAACTGAGCGGTATGGTAACAAGGCCGAAACTGATGAAAGAGTATTTCAGCAATTTCTTCACATCGCCTATACCACGAAGGGCATTCACGTAGCACGTCTGCATGCCGTCGCCCACCTGGTAGAAGATCATGGGCCAAACCATGGACACCACGGTGGAGGAGATGGCGGCAAACAGGATGGGATTGTCGTTGGAAACGAAAACACTGGTTATCTGTCTGCGGAAGATGAATACCAGCGATGTGGCAACAATGCCAATTGCAACCATCAGATGATATCCGGCATGGGCAGAGAAGCGTATGCCTCTCCATCCGCCAAGACCATGATAGTGAGCCACACGGATGGATACGGCAGAACCGATACCTATATAGAACATGTATATAAACGAGGACACCTGCCACCCAACCTGATGGGCAGACAGGGCTGAGGTGGCATCCCACGATATGCCTCCACGGCCAAGGGCGAGGGCCACACCAGAGAAGGCCGCCAGCTCTATGGTAAGCTGCAGGGCTATGGGCCATCCCAGACGGTTGTGGGTGAGGAGCGACTCACGTGTTATGACCGCCGTTTTCCATAGAGAGCGGTAGATGGAATAACGCTTGCTCATGAGGAAGCATCCGGCGTAGAGGACAAGCATGAACAAGCGGCTGCTTGCCGTTGCCCATGCCGCACCGCAGATACCCATTTCGGGAAAACCGAGATTACCGAAGATGAGTATCCAGTTCCAGACAATATTCCACATGTTGCCAGCCAATACTATCCACATGGTGGTACGTGTGTCCGTGAGGCAGTCGTAGAAGTTCTTCATGCCATAGCACACGTTCATGAGCAGGAGCGAAGGGATGAGAATGAGCAGGTACTTGCGTATGAGAGGAAGCAAGGCTGTTTCCAATCCCATGAGGGGCAGGGCGGCATAGCATGCATACATGAGCAGGCACACGAAGATACCCTGAACTATATCGGCAAAGAGCGAAGATTTCAGTTCGCTGGCTATGTCCTGATGCTTGCGCTGGCTGTATAGTTTGCCTATGGTGGGCACCGCCGCCATGCAGAAACCCATGCCCAGGAGTTGTGCCATGATAAGGAGCGAGTTGGCAAAACCTGCCGCCGCCAGTTCTTGTGGGGAGTGCTGGCCAAGCATGAGCGTATCGGCCATGCCCTGCAGGGTAAAGCCCACTTGTGCCACCGTGATGGGAAGTCCCAGTTTGAGCAGATGGCGGTATTCTCCTATGTAGTTGGTCTTTTCCATTATTAAATGCGCAGTATCTGTTCTATGCTTTTATGCTATGTCAATGAATTTTCGTATCGTGTCTGGTGTCATGCCACGGCGCAAGGCATAGTCGGCCAGCTGGTCCTCGCCAATGGTGCCAACCTTGAAATGGCAACACTTAGGATGAGCTATCATCAATCCCGATGTGCTTGCATGAGGAATCATAGCACCACTTTCCGTCAGCCTTATTCCTATGTCTTCAAACTTTAGAATATCTGCCAAAACAAAGTTTAGACTTTGGTCGGGTAGGGAAGGATAACCCACGGCTGGTCGTTTTCCCTGATAGTGCTCGGCAAAGAGTTCTTCAATACTTAAATTTTCATTTGGAGCATAAGCCCATATCTGTTTTCTCACAATCTCGTGTCCAAGTTCTGCTGCAGCTTCTGCAAGGCGGTCGGCAAGAGTTTGTTCCAATAGTCCCTCCACTTGAAAAGGCACGGTAGAAGCAAACACTCCCATTCTTCCTGCCTCCATAGTTACAGGCGGCAAGAAGTCTGCCAGGCACAGAAATGGGGTATGCTGTTGGCGCAACAATGGGATGACATGGTCTCCAGTTCCGTTTGAGTTGTGTAGTAATATGTCTTCTCCCTTTGAGTTGGCAAAAGCAATGTACACCTTGAAGAGCACCTCCCTCTTTTCGGCACTCCATTTTTTTAGAAGCGCCTCTGCCTCCTTTTTTATTTCATAAGCATTGCATTCCTTTACTCCCCATGCATGATAGAAATAAATCCAGTTGATATATGCTACAAGATGCTCAATACCGAAACGAAGTAATGTCATTATTTTGTCTCACCGATAATGGTTAGAAATTCTTCCTCATTAATAATTTTTATACCCAGCTTTTCGGCCTTCTCAAGTTTGGATGGTCCCATATTATCCCCAGCTAAAACGAAACTTGTCTTGCTCGAAATGCTACCCACATTTTTGCCACCATGCTGTTCGATGATACGCTTGTATTCATCTCGGGAGTGATGTGTAAATACACCACTGATAACTATGCTTTGTCCCTCCAGACTAGTACTATGAGATGAGAGCTGCTCCTCGCTGAGAGTCATCTGTAATCCAGCCTCTCTCAATCTTTCGACCAAGGCACGATTTTCCACAGAGGCAAAGTAGTTGACGATACTTTCAGCGATGACATTACCTATACCATCAGTCTCGCACAAATCCTCGAGCGAGGCTGATATTAGGTTGTCTATGTTCTTGAATTTTCGTGCCAATGTCTTGGCTGCAATCTCGCCAACAAATCTTATTCCTAAAGCAAACAGAACTCTTTCAAAGGGAATTTCCTTGCTCTTTTCTATACTCTGTGCTATCTTAGGATCATGATTCATGGAGTAGAAGTCGGCAATATTGTGCAATAATCCTTGATTAAAGTAATTGTTTATCTGTTCTGGTCCAATTAGATTTATATTCATTGCCTTGCGCGAAACAAAATGTTCCAATTGTCCAATTATCTGTGGCGCGCAGTGGCGGTAGTTGGGACAGTAATATGAAGCCTCTTCTTGGGCGCGTACCAATATAGTTCCGCAAACGGGACATCTGTTGATAAAGCGTATTTTCGTTCCCTTATTGTTATCCGGATACTCCAGGTCCTTTCCAACTATTTTGGGGATAATCTCTCCTCCTTTTTCTATAAGAACACGGTCTCCAATGTGCAGGTCCAGTGCTTGCATCACATCGGCATTGTGCAATGTAGCTCTGTGTACCATACTGCCAGAAAGTAGTACAGAATCCATATTAGCCACAGGTGTTACCACTCCCGTACGACCTATCTGGAATGTGACTTCGCGAAGAATGGTACTTGCTTGTTCTGTCTGGAATTTATATGCTATAGCCCATCTTGGTGACTTTGCTGTCATGCCAAGGGCCTTTTGTTGTGCGAGAGAGTTTACCTTTATCACTATGCCATCGGTGGCTACAGGCAACTGCTTTCGCATGTTGTCCCAATAACTGATGTATTCCCATAGCTCATCCAAAGAATTGCATAGTTTCATGTCATCGCTGACCTTGAATCCCCAGGAGCGAGCTGTAAGCATATTTTTATAGTGACTATCTGTGATAACCTCATCACCGAGCAGGTAGTACAAGTATGCATCCAGTCCACGTTGACTCACTACTTTGGGGTCTTTGCTTTTCAATGTTCCAGAGGCAGCATTTCGTGGGTTGGCAAATAGAGGTTCGCCAGCATTCTCCCTTTCAATATTTAATCTTTCAAAGCTTTGCCATGGCATCAGTATCTCACCGCGTATCTCAAACTCGTCGGGAATGTTGTCCTGTGCATTGTTTAGTATCAATGGTATGGTACGAATTGTGCGAACATTTGCAGTGACATCATCACCAAGCACACCATCGCCTCGGGTAACTGCCTGCACCAATTTTCCATTCTTGTAGTGTAATGATATTGACAGACCATCGTATTTAAGTTCGGCACACAATTGAAATGGTTGTCCGTGCAATCCATCCGATACGCGTTGATAAAAATCGCTAACCTCCTGTAGATTGTATGTATTGGAGAGAGAGAGCATGGGGCGCTTGTGTGGCACAGCAGTGAATTCGTTATTGAGGTCGCTGCCCACACGTTGGGTGGGAGAGTTGGGGTCATACATCTCGGGATGCCTTTCTTCCAACTCTTGTAAATGTTTCATCATGCCATCAAAGTCCTGATCGGAAATCTCAGGAGCATTCAATACATAATAATTGTGGTTGTGCCTGTGCAACTCTTCTCTCAACTGGATGATGTGTTCTTTTTCGCTCATGGTTGTCATTTTACGATGCAAAATTAATAAAAAAGGATTTTTAGAGCCTGTTATATCATGAAAAAATTGTAAATTTGCGCCCGTAAATTAAGAAAAGAACCAAAAACAAGCATGGCTCAAAATAAATTCAAAGGGTTGGGTGTTGCACTTATTACACCCTTCAACGCTGATGGAAGCATTGATTGGGATTCCCTTTATAGACTAGTAGAGTATCAGATCTCCCGTGGTATAGACTTTTTGTGCATCATGGGCACCACGGCAGAAACTCCTACATTGACATCAGAAGAGAAACTACGTATACGTAAGGATTTGGTACAGCGTGTTGCTGGTCGTGTGCCCATATTGTTGGGATGTGGCGGCAACAGTACTGCAGCAGTGGTGCAGGAGTTGAAATCCGGCGATTTCACAGGCATAGACGGCATACTCAGTGTATGTCCTTATTACAACAAACCCTCTCAGGAAGGCATATATCAGCATTTTGCAGCAATAGCAAAGGCAAGTCCGGTTCCTGTGGTACTTTATAATGTTCCTGGACGAACAGGTGTGAACATGACTGCAGAGACCACTTTGCGTCTGGCACGCGAGTTCGACAATGTTGTTGCCATCAAAGAGGCATCCGGCAATATTACTCAAATGGATGATATCATCAAGAACAAACCTCAGGACTTTGATGTCATCAGTGGTGACGATGGAATCACCTTTCCTTTGATCACACTTGGCGCCGTTGGTGTTATCAGTGTTATAGGAAATGCCTTGCCTTACGAATTCAGCCGTATGGTGCGATTGGCATTGCGTGGTGAATATCCACAAGCACTGGAGATACATCATCGTTTCACAGAATTGTTCAATCTGTTATTCGTCGATGGCAACCCTGCTGGTGTCAAGGCATTGCTCTATGAGATGGGGTTGATACAGAACGAATTGCGTCTGCCGTTGGTTCCAGCTCGTCTGGGCACAGAGAAGCGCATCTCTGAGTTGGCTACAGAATTGGGTATCAGAATCTGATATCATCTGTAGCTCAACACAAAAACACAAATTGCCACTTTACAACCTTAAACCTATATATCATGCTCACCATCAATTCATACGAAGAGTTTGTCTCTTACGAGGGTCAGGAACTTGGAGTCAGTGATTGGGTAACCATCACTCAAGAGAAGATCAATAAGTTTGCAGATGCTACCGACGATCATCAATGGATTCATGTCGACGAGGAAAAATGCAAGACAGAAAGTCCCTTTGGGCAGACCATAGCCCATGGTTATCTGACAATGAGCACCATTCCCTTTATGTGGTCCCAGATATTGGAGGTAAACAATCTGGAACGTATGATGAACTATGGTATAGAGAAGATGCGTTTCGTTCAGCCAGTGCTTTCTGGACAGAACATCCGCATGAGAGTCTCACTTGAAGAGATTCAGAATCTTCGTGGTGCTGTGAAGACCAATGTTAAGTTTATCATAGAGATAAAGGAAACAGGAAAGAAAGCTGTCGAAGGTTTGGCAACATTTGTTTACTATTTCAAAAAGTGAATATATCAATGTGTTTAAATATCAAATTAGTTAATAAAGGGGTGAAGTGTTTTGCCTCTTTATTATTTTTGATATCTATGTTTTTTCCTTCTGTCCTGAATGCTCAGGTTTCGCATATCAAGGACGACTTCGTCAATGCAGGATTCCCATCATACGAGCATTGTCAGATGGATATAATGCCTTCAGGATTTGAGAAATTCCATAATCTTGAACAGGACTTGCTTTCTGCCAAGCACTATATCCATATAGAATACTACAAATGGTTTAATGATAGTATCGGTAGGCATCTTTTGGATGTTCTGACACAGTGTGTTAGTAAGGGAGTGCAAGTGCGTGTGTTGTATGACGCATTTGGCAATAGTGGTAAAGCCCCCAATTTCAACACAGATTTCATTGAATACTATCGAGCAAAAGGAATCAAACTTGAGGGCTTCGACCCCATGCGCTTTCCTTATGTCAATCATGCCCTGCATCGCTTACACCGCAAGATGGTAATCATAGATGGTCGTATGGCATACACCGGTGGACTGAATGTTGCAGACTATTACCTGCATGGCAAACCAGAACTTGGACGATGGGCTGATATGCATACCAGACTTACAGGTCCTATAGTGGCTGGTTACCAGCAACTGTTTGCCAATATGTGGTACAAACAGACACGGGAGAAATTAGATTCCTTGGCATATCTTAATCCAGATGCCATATGGAATCCAGAGATCTCACAAGAGGGATACGAAGCCTTTATCGTAGATAGAGAACCTGGCAAGAAGAGTCAGCGTATACGTCAAAGTTATATTAGCTCGCTTACTCATGCCCAGCATCGGGTACGTATCATAAATCCGTATATCATATTAGTTAGTAGTGTCCGCAATGCATTACGTCAATGCATTGAGAGGGGAGTGGAGGTAGAGATTTTATTGGGACATCGAGGCGATAACATTATCAGTGAGGTTAGCACAGCTCGCGAGGTTTACAATCTTGCCCGACGTGGTGCCAAGGTATGGCTTTGTCACGAGTGCTTTCATCACGACAAGGTTATGATTGTTGACGATACCCTCTGCACCATAGGTACTGCCAATCTTGATGCACGTTCGCTTAGTTTCGATTATGAAGTTAATGCCTACTTCTTTTCGCCACAATATTGTATGCAATTGAATTCATATTTTGAATCTCATATCAAAACCAGCACTCTGCTTACAGAGGACAACTGGAAAGAACTCTATCCTCGTTACAAGCGTCGACTGGGATGGTGGCTAAAGGGTATAAGAGGTATTTTGTAAGAATGTAAAATATATTGTACGATGAACGAATTTATTGTCAAAATACTCCAACATTGGGGTGTCAATCCCGATTCGATGTATTGGATCTATTGGTTTTTAGTGGCCATAGTTCTTATCCTTATTATATATAGTGTCAATATCTTTTGTTTTCGTGGTGTCATACCAATGATTCGCAAGTTCACAAAGGGAACACGCAGCAAATGGGATGACATTTTGCTCAACGACAATCTCCTCAGGGATGTAGTATACCTGTTTCCACCGCTCATTATAGCCCTGCTCTTGCCTGTAGCATTTTCCGGCGAGAATGCAGTTCTTGAGTTTATCCTCAAGGTCAATACCATCTACTCCATAGTGATGGTGTCCAAAATGCTATGCAGCTTTCTATCTACACTTTACAATCTCTCTAGTCACAACGACCGCTTCCGCAATCATCCTCTCAAGGGTATCTATCAGATGCTCAAGATTGCAGTTGTATGCGTAGCACTCATTATTATAGTTAGCATTCTTATCAACAAGAATCCTGGTTATGTCCTGACAGCTCTTGGTGCCTCGGCAGCAGTGCTTATGCTTATCTTCAAGGATATGATTATGGGATTGGTGGCAGGAGTGCAACTTTCTGCCAACGACATGCTACGTCCTGGCGATTGGATATCAATGCCAAAGCATGGTGCTGATGGTGATGTTATCGAGGTTACACTCACAACGGTAAAGGTACAGAACTGGGACAAGACCATCACCACCATTCCTCCTTATACCCTTGTTAGCGACTCGTTCCAAAACTGGCGAGGAATGAAAGAGTGTGGTGGTCGACGCATCAAACGTTCCATATATATAGATATGCGTTCCATTACTTTCTCCACACCAGAGCAACTAAAGGAGTTTGGCAAGCGTGGTTGGCTTGATGGGGTAGAACGTGCCGATGAGTTTGTTGTCAATCTGCACGTATTCCGCAACTATTTGGAGAATTTCCTTCGCAATCATCCACGTGTCAACAAGGACCTTACTATTATGGTTCGTCAGTTGCAACCCACAGTCCAGGGGCTTCCCCTTGAGTTATATTTCTTTAGCGATGGAACCAACTGGATACCTTACGAACATCTACAGGCCGAGATCTTCGAACATGTCTTTGCCATGCTCCCCACATTTGGTCTTCGTGTCTTCCAGGCACCCATGGGAGTAGATTTTATGAAGGTGGAAAATTGATAACGGAAAACTGATATCTGACTTGCTGAGCAAAGCTTAATGTTAAGTCCAGTCAAAAATTAATTTTTAAATCATGTGCAAGAAGCTCGTTATCTTTGATCTTGATGGCACCTTATTAAATACTCTCGGTGATCTCACACAATCCGTGAACCATGCCTTGAGAGAATGTGGTGTACATATAACTCACGACAAGGAAACAATACGCACTTTCGTTGGCAATGGTATAGGCAAACTATTGGAACGCTCCTTGCCTCAAGAATGTCGCAACGAGGCATGTCTTAATCGCATGCGTGACGAGTTTTTTCCATACTACGATCAGCATAGTGCCGAACTTACAGAACCATATCCAGGTGTAGTAGCTCTTTTGCAACAACTACAGGAACATGGTTTTCTTATAGCTATTGCGTCCAATAAATATCAGGAAGCAACAGAACGTTTGGTACATCACTATTTCCCCAATATCAACTTTGCATGCATCTATGGTCAGCGCCACAATGTTCCCATCAAGCCTCATCCACAGATAGTCCTGGACATTATCAAAGAGGCTGGGGTAGTACCCGAACAGGTGCTATATATTGGCGATTCCGGAGTAGACATGCAAACTGCTCATAACGCTCAGGTCGATGCCGTTGGAGTGACATGGGGATTTCGTTCTACAGAAGAACTTGAATCATACCACCCCATAGCCATAGTAGATTCTGCAGCCCAAATTCTAACAATCTGTTGCAATTAAGGTTTTGCCGATTATTCAAATATAAAAAAGAAGAGGTATCCCACCAAAGAACAACAAGGGGATACCTCTTCTTTTTCTATTACCTTATATATTATAGGGAATTGCTTGGGAGAATTATATCAGATACTGGTTGCTGATGCTCTCGTTGTCCTGTACGCTACGGATGGTATTAGCAATCAGTTCTGCAATAGAAAGTTGCTTTACCTTAGCAGATGTGCCCTTGTAAGGAATAGAGTCAGTGAAAATCATCTCTTCCAATGCACATGCATCCACACGTTCGTTGGCAGGACCGCTCATGATGCAATGGCTGGCCAATGCACGTACGCTGCGAGCACCTTTTTCCTTCAGCAAATCTGCAGCCTTGGTGATAGTGCCGGCAGTATCTACCATATCGTCAATAAGTACTACATCTGCACCCTCAACATCGCCAATAACATCCATATGTGCCACCTCGTTGGCCTTCTTGCGAGTCTTGTTGCACATAACCATGGGGCAGTTGAAGAATTTGGCATAAGAAGAAGCACGCTTGCTACCACCAACGTCAGGACTGGCAATAACCAAATTTTCCAGATTCAAAGACTGGATGTAGGGAAGCAATACACTGCTGGCATAGAGATGATCCACAGGAACATTGAAGAATCCCTGTTCCTGGTCGGCATGCAAATCCATAGTAATCATACGGTCGATACCAGCAACGGTAAACATGTCGGCAACCAACTTGGCAGCAATGCTCACACGAGGCTTACTCTTTCGATCCTGACGCGCCCAGCCAAAGTAGGGTACAACAGCATTGACGGTGCGGGCAGAAGCGCGCTTGGCCGCATCAATCATCAACAACATTTCCATGAGGTTGTCAGCATTGGGGAAGGTGCTCTGAATCAGGTAAACATCCTTACCGCGAATGCTTTCCTCAAAACATACCTCAAATTCACCGTCGGCAAAACGGGTTACTGTCATGTTGCCCAGTTCACAACCGAGGCAATTGCAGATCTTCTCGGCCAAATAGCGTGTAGCTGTGCCAGAGAATACTTTGAATGACTTGTTCTGAATCATTTTGGAATAAAAATATTGGGTTCTTTGTTCTTACTTCTATAATTGTTATGTTGGGAAAGCAGTGTAACTATTCTGCTGCCTTTCTTAGTTTGTGAAAGTGCTTTATCACATCCTTAAAATCCATACCATTATGAATGTTGAATCTATTCCAGATGTCGCTGCATACTACGGCACCGCCAAATCCCAAATCCTTGATTTCTTTGATATTTTCCAACGTTATACCAGTTTGTGCCATGACATGCTTATCAATAAGGCCCTTTCTGCTGGCATCACGAAGTTGTTCGTGAGTGTATAGCGATTTGTTTTTATCGTTAGAGTTGCTATCAAATATATCTCTTAGAATAACGTATTTGCTCTCTTTTTTCGTTGCTGCCAAATCCTCCAGACTATAACATGTTCTTGTTACTATTCCGTTGTATCCCGAAGGCATAGTGGGATTACGTCTTGACAGGTGTATACCCCTAAGTTCAAATTCGTCTTTTAGATAGAAGTGATCGTTGACTATAATGCGTTTGTGGTGTTCGTGTGGTAATAGTGTAAGCAAGCGTTCGCAATACACTGGTTCTGAATTTGGCTTGCGGAGATGTAGCACATCCAGGCCCTCTTCAAAAAGTGTTGTTAATATCTTGTCTTCTTCTACGAAAAAGTCGGGGCTGCTAAGCAGTAATAACTTCATGTCTCCTATAACGATTGTTAACACTGCAAAGATACGAATAAGTGAGTGATTTTCCAAATTTACGATTAAGTGAGTGCAAAAAAAGTTTAACTTTTTATGCCGAACGAGAGTAAATAAGGCGTTAGCCAAATTTATTTGAGGAAATCCGAACCGACGAACGAAACAAGAGCAGAGAGTGCACGCACACTATGCCTTGTAAGGAGGAGGAAGACGTGTTCAACCTGGGTATCTTCGAGACTTTTTTTGCTCGTTTTGCTGCTCCTTATTTATTATTTATATAATGTGGAATTTGCTTCTGCCAACAATTATATAAAGTATGTCATTATATATAAAAAGTGGAGGACCCTACTTCACAGCAGAGTCCTCTTGTATGTTTGTTTGGAATTTGTCTTGGAAAATGTTTTTGAATTTGTTTGATTATGCCTCTGCAGGAGCCTCTGTGGTTTCTGTTTCAGCAGTCTCTGCGGCCTCAGCCTCAGCCTTTGCGGCAGCCTCGGCAGCCTTCTTGTCAGCCACCTTTTGAGCAATTGCCTCTGCGGTTTTCTTCTCTGCAGCAAGTCTCTCAGCAGCGGCCTGCTTCTTAGCAGCAGCCTCCTTAGCAGCGAAAGCCTCAAGACCCTTCTGCTTGTCAGCCTTCCAAGCGTCGAACTTTGCCTGTGCAGCAGCCTCGTCGAACGCACCCTTCTTAACGCCACCACGGAGGTGCTTCATCAGGTATACACCCTCGTCAGAGAGAATGTTGCGTACGGTGTCAGTGGGCTGTGCGCCTGTCTCTACCCAGTACAATGCACGGTCGAATTTCAAATCTACAGTGGCAGGATTGGTGTTGGGGTTGTAGGTACCAATCTTTTCTGTAAACTTACCATCACGTGGTGCTCTTACATCAGCGATCACGATGCTGTAGAAAGCATAGCTCTTACGGCCGTGGCGCTGTAAACGAATTTTTGTTGCCATAATTTTT
>JAFYMW010000044.1 GCA_017548165.1 Bacteroidaceae bacterium | reverse complement strand
GCGTATTTTTACATTTGTCTGTACCTTTGCACTCGAAAATTTAGGTATAACATAAAAAGATTGAATAACAATGGCAGACAAAAGATTACTTACCATTCAGGACATTTCATGCGTAGGTCAGTGCTCACTCACCGTGGCTCTACCCATCATCTCGGCTTGTGGTGTGGAGTGCGGCATATTGCCCAGCTCTGTACTTTCTAACCATACAGCCGGTTACTCTGGCTGGACATTCTTCGACCTCACCGACGAGATGCCCAACATCCTGGCCCAGTGGAAGAAGGAGAATGTGAAATTCGACGCATTCTACACCGGTTACGTATCAAAGGCACAGATTCCTCACATCCTCCGCATTATGGAAGAGGCAGCCAACGAGGGTGCTCTGCGCATCGTTGACCCCGTAATGGGCGATGGCGGCAAGCTGTATCCCGGTTTTGATGACGACTTCCCACAGGAGATGTGCAAGTTGTGCAAGGGTGCCGATGTGATTATGCCCAATATAACCGAGGCAGCTTTGATGCTTGGCGAAGAGTATCGCACAGAGTATGACCAGGCTTACATCGAGGATATGCTCAAGCGCCTCTATGCCTTGGGGGTCAAGAATGTGTTGCTGACAGGTGTTAGCTTTGAGGAAGGCAAACTGGGTGTGGCATACTATGATGGCAACGAGACAAAGTACTACTTCACCGAGCGCATCCCCGTGTCAATGCACGGTACCGGCGACTGCTATGCTTCTTCATTCGCAGGTGCCCTGATGCGTGGTCACGACATTCTGGATGCTGCTTCTATTGCCGCTGACTTCGTTGCAGAGACCATTCGCCAGACTATGGGCGACGAATCTCACTGGTGGGGGGTGAAGTTTGAGAAGGCATTGCCTTACCTTATTAGCAGAATGTAATAAAGCACTCTCCCCCACCCCCTCTGCAAGAGAGGGGAGCAGATATTAATGCGAGAGCAGGGAGTCATTGAGGGAAAGGCGGGCAAACGAGCTACGCCTCAAAATCATCATGCCCTTTAACCCAAATCACGATTTTGGTTTAACTAACTATATTCCTATAAAAAACAAAATGAAAAAAATATATATTCTTATATTCATGTGCCTGATGGCAACAATGGCAAAGGCACAGGTGTGGGGCAACCTACAGCTTCAGTACGACTATGGTCACAACTATGGCACACTTACCACAGAGATAGGTCATACACAGAAGAGCGGTAGCGGTTTTGGTTTCGTAGACTTTGACTTCGGAAGCATTGCCGACAATGGTTTCTATGCAGAGTATGGATACAACTTCAGGCTGAAGAAGGACTTCTATGCCCGTGCCGAATACAATGGCGGCGTATTGTTTAATGATGGTATCACCTATGCACATGGCGCATTGCTTGGTGCTGCATACCAGACTATCGTCAAGAAGACATTCCTGGAGTTTCACCTGATGTATCGCATGGATATCGACTATCGTTTTGGTGACCATAGTCATGGTCTTCAGGGAACTGCCGTCTGGAACAGAAAGTTCCTGAAGGACAAACTCTACTTTGAAGGTTATGTTGATGTTGCCTACAAGGCTTCATACAACGATGTAATATTCAGCACAGAGATGCAGCTGCTCTACAACTTCAAGTACTTCGGTGCCGGTGTGGAGGTTGAACTGGAAAACTATTTCGGTGAGGTACAGTGCTCTCCCAAAATGATGCTAAGATACAACTTCTAAGAACAGGAGCCTCGGTTATAATTACCATACAACCAAGACTTTCCACATACAAAGAGTGCTGGTTCCTCATTGTCAAGGAATCAGCACTCTTTCTTTGTCTGCAATTTCAACCAAACGGTTAGTAGATGCCCGTTATTTCTTACCTTTTCACTATCCTTATCCTCTTCAGCACAACCTCCTTCAAAGGGCGTTCCTTTGCATCAATGGGTACTTTGTTGATGGACTCTACAACGCCTATGCCGTCCACCACCTCACCGAAGATGGTATAGTCGCCATCGAGCAATGGCGCACCGCCCTTGGTGGTGTAGACTTTCTTCTGTCGTGCAGAGAGGGAAGGAAGTTTGAAACCGGGTTCGTTGTTGCGTCTGCCCTGCCAAACTTCAGCCAGACTACCCAAATCATATTTCTTGCCCGAAACGATGTAGAAGTGCGTGCCACTGCTCAGCCTGTCGGGATTGACATCGTCCGGCTGACGGCACATGGCCAAGGCACCGGCCTTGTGGTAATAACGTGGAAACTTTATCTCTGGCGACAGGGTGTGTCGGTATTTAGAAGCATCTACCGTGGGAGCTGCAGCACCAGCCTTCTGTGTGGGTTCGCCCGTCTGTATGGTAGCCCCGGGCACAATGCGATTCCAGATAAGATTATCATACACTCCCTCCTCAATCATCTTGATGAAATTGTCGCGATGAACGGGAGTATCGTCATACAGGCGGGCAGTGATGTTGCCACGCGAGGTTTCTATGACAATCTCCGTACGGCCTATGGCATCGCGCTTATCGTCGGAACAGGAACTTGCAAGGAAAGCCACAAGGGCAAGGGAGAGGGAGAAGAGTAGCTTTTTCATATCAGGAAGCAGAAAAGTAAATTACATCAGGAACTTCAGCAGGAAAAAGGCGGCCAGGATGTACATGCCTATGGTTACCTTCTTGTAATTGCCTCCGAGAAGGTTGATAAGGACATAGGCCAGATGACCTAGCACTATGCCATCGGAAATACTATATGTAAGAGGCATGAAGAGGATGCATACGAAAGCAGGAATAGCCTCGGTGTATTGCGAAAAATCAACCTTCTGCATAGAGCTTGCCATCATCACACCCACCAACACCAAAACGGGAGTGGTGGCGGCAACAGGGATGGCAAGGAACAAGGGAGCGAAGAACAAAGCCAAAAGAAAGCACAGACCTGTCACAACAGAGGTGAGTCCGCTTCGTCCGCCTTCATTGACACCAGCAGCACTCTCCACATATACGGCCACGGTACTTGTTCCCATAACGGCACCCAATGTGGTAGCTATGGAGTCTACCATAAACACCTCTTTAAGATGAGGTATCTTACCATCCTTCATCATACCCGAGCGCGATGCCACACCTATAACCGTGCCTATGCAATCAAAGAGGTCTACGAAGAGGAAAGTGAAGACAACTACAAGCATATCACGCGTGAAGACATGCTCCCATTCGAACTTCATAAAAATGGGATCTATAGATGGTGGGATACTGAAAACATTGTCAATTTTGGTAAGCCCCATAGGTATGCCGATAAGTGTAGTGGCCAATATACCGATAAGCAAAGCACCCTTGACATTACGAACCAAAAGTACGGCGGTAATGACGATGCCAATGACCGACAAGAGTGCCTGTCCCTCACCCAGATTGCCAAGGCTCACCAGGGTGGCAGGATTATCCACAATCACGCCAGAGGTCTTCAGACCTATGAAGGCAATGTAAAGACCTATGCCCACACTGATGGCATTCTTGAGTGTGGCAGGGATGACATCCACGATCTTCTCGCGCAAATTGGTAACCGTAAGCAAAAGAAACAGAAGGCCTTCAAGGAATACCGCCGTGAGAGCGAACTGCCAGGAATATCCCATTACCATACACACGGTGTAGGCAAAGAAGGCATTCAATCCCATACCTGGGGCAAGCGCCAATGGCAATTTGGCATACAAACCCATGAAGATGGTAGATGCTGCTGCCATTATTACGGTGGTGGTGAAAAGAGCCCCCTTGTCCATACCTGTCTCGGCCAGAATATTGGGGTTAACAGCCAGGATGTAGGCCATGGTCAGGAACGTAGTGATACCGGCGATAATCTCGGTGCGAATACTGTTTCGCTTAGAATCAAACCCAAATAGTTTTTCCAACATAGTTTCTTATAATTTATAATTGTGTAATCAGAGAACTCGTTAATCGTTAATCGTTAAACGTTATTCGTGGTAATACACTCGCTTCACACGAGAGGACACCGAGGTGAGGATTTCGTAGGGTATGGTACCTGCTATATCTGCGAGTGTGCTGGGCGAGAGTTCATTACCGAACAGCAATACCTTATCACCCTCCTGAGCCTCGGGAATGTCGGTGATGTCTATCATACACACATCCATACAGATGTTGCCCACATATGGAGCCTTCTTGCCATGCACCAGGCAATATGCGTTGCCATTGCCAAAGAGACGATCCCAACCATCGGCATAACCTATGGGAATGGATGCTATGCGAGAATCGCGAGAGAGTTTGCCTCGACGGCTATAACCCACCGTCTCATCCTGTGGTACATCGTGTATCTGCAGGATGGTGGTCTTGAGGGTAGATACATTGCTAAGCAGTTCATTATTGCGAGCATTGATGCCATAGAGTCCCAGCCCCAGACGCACCATATCCATCTGTCGTTCGGGGAAGTGCTCTATGCCGGCACTATTGCACATGTGGCGCAGGATGTGATGCGAGAATCCCTTCTGAAGTATATCAGCACCATGGAGGAATCGGCGATATTGCTCGGCCGAGAACTCATCGAATCCATCACTATCGCTTCCCACAAAGTGCGAGAAGACGGAACGTGGCACGAGTGCCGTCTGACTCTTCAACCTCTCTATCAAGGCAGGCATATCCTTCATGGGGTCAAAGCCCAGGCGATGCATACCTGTATCGAGTTTTATGTGTATTGGCATACCTGTTATACCAGCCCTCTCGGCGGCATGAATGAGTGCATCGAGCAGACGGAAACTATATACCTCGGTCTCCAAGTTGTATTCAAACAGAGTGTTGAAACTGCTCATCTCGGGGTTCATCACAATGATATTCTTTGTGATACCCTGGGAGCGAAGCAAGGCTCCCTCGTCGGCAACGGCCACGGCAAGATAGCCCACCTGCTGTTGGCTCTGAAGCGTCTTTGCAACCTCCACAGCACCGGCACCATAGGCATCGGCCTTGACCATACAGATGATGCGTGTTGTGGGATTTAGGAAAGAACGATAGTAGTTCAGGTTCTCCACCACGGCGCCAAGGTTCACCTCGAGAATGGTTTCGTGCACCTTCTGCTCGAGTGCCTCGGTGATGGCATCGAAGTGGAAGACACGGGCACCTTTCACAAGCACCATGCTATCGCGCAGAGAGGCGAAGTCCGGGCTATGCATAAAGGTATCGGTGTCGGGATAAAAAGAGCATCGCGCCTGCACATTGGCAAAGCGTTGCGACTGACTCATCAGTTCCTCGCCTATACCAACAAACACCTCCACCCCACGGCTTTCCACCAAGCGTGCCACATGGGCATATAACTCACTGGAAGGAGTGCCGCTCTGCAGAATATCGCTCAGTATCAACACTCGCGAGCGACCCTTGCGGTCGGGGCGGCGGTTCATAAAGTCAAGTGCTATGTCCAGACTACTGAGGTCGCTATTGTATGTATCGTTTATCAGCGTGCACGAATGTCTGCCTTGCTTCACCTCCAGGCGCATTGCCACGGGTTCCAAACGAGAGAGCCGCTCCTGTATCACATCCTCGCTCATGCCAAGATGACGACACACCCGGGCACAAAGTTCCTTGTCGCGCTCCAAGGCATCCTCTACGGCTTCATCAGCTTCGAACACTATAGGGCAGTCCTTGAACAGAAGCATCTTCTCTGCCCTCTTCTGCTCCATAGTCTGGAAGTTCTCCTGATGAGCAGGACCAAGTCCGGTGAACACACCTATCGTGGGTTGAATCATACGCTGAAGACTGTTCATCTCGCCAGGCATACTGATACCAGCCTCGAAGATAGCAACCTCACTCTTCTCATTCAAAGCCCATACGCTGAGGGGCACACCTATCTGCGAATTATAACTTCGGGGCGAACGCGTGACGGTCATATCAGGTGATAGCATCTGATAAAGCCATTCCTTTACCACGGTCTTGCCATTGCTACCAGTGATACCGATAACGGGGATAGAGAACGACTCACGATGGCGCTCGGCAAGGCGCTGAAGGGCGCAGAGAGTATTTTGAACCAACAATTGAACTGCTCCACACAAATCATCTTGTAATGAGGACACTACAAAAATCCTTACCCCACGTTCATACAAGTCACGAACATAGCGATGACCATCGCCACGCTCGGTGCGCAAGGCAAAGAACATTGTTGTTTCGGGAAAGCACAGGCTACGACTATCGGTAAGAATCCACTCTACATCGTAAGTTCCCTCACCCACTATTTGTGCACCCACAAGGGATGCTATGGTGTCTATTCGCATAATCTATTCCAAATTATATCCACCGCCTCTGGTGCCGGATGCAAACCATCCTCGGCATAGTAGCGGTAATCTCTAAGTTCGTCCATCATTATCTCGTACGACGGAAAATAATCCACCCTGTCGGGATAGCACTTTTGCATCTCGTCGATGGCAAGCAGCAGGGAGGCCTTGCTTAATTGAGAGCGATGCCAGCCATATTTTTTATAGCGATAAGGGCTCACCGTGAAGGTAATTTTTAACGACGTATTGTATGAGGCGAGACAATGTATCGTCTGACTCAAGACAATACATAGTTTGTCCACAGACAATGTATCCTCTACAAAGAGCCTGTCGGGTTGCCTTTGGCAATTGCTTACAACGAGACATTCCCTATGCTTATCCACTGAATCTATCGTGCCATTTTCATGAACCTCAGTATCATCAGCACTATCATCCTTCAACCTATAGCACACATTAGTGCCAAGGGTGATGAAGAGTCGATGAGCCTTGCGCAAGTCCTCGCCCAAAGAAGAAAAGACCTCCTGCACCAAGGCACGAGCTTCACTCTCAAGAGGAGCGCGAAAACGAGTGTTGGCCAACCAGCATCGCCACTCCTTCATAGTCTCGTCATAGAACATGGGCAAGTTCTCAGCCCCACCTTCCAGGGCATGCACAATGGTGTTGCGAATGCTCTCGGGATTGAACAAAGTACCCATGGGATTGCACACGGCATCGTAGCCCTCGGCCTGCATGCGAAGACCCATATATTGCGAAAAGCACGAGCCTAAAAGTACGTATTTACTGCTCTTGTCAAGCATCTATCTACAAGGTTGAATCAAACATTACGCAACAAAGATATAAAAAAAGGGCACTATGACTTATAACATATTAGTATTTTTTTATATCTTTGCTTTGAAATCAATTTAAACTATAGTGAATCACAACAAAGAAAGTCTGCTTTCAACCATAGAATACCCATCAGACCTGAGAAAATTGTCCATAAAACAATTGCCACAGGTTTGTGATGAATTGCGCCAGTTTCTTATAGACGAGCTCAGTCGTAACCCTGGCCATTTTGCCAGCAGTCTGGGTGTGGTAGAACTCACCGTAGCATTGCACTATGTTTTCAACACCCCAGAGGACAGAATCGTTTGGGATGTGGGACATCAGGCCTATGGGCACAAGATACTCACTGGACGTAGAGAGAAATTTCACACCAATCGTCACCTTGGAGGCATCAAACCCTTCCCCTCACCACAAGAGAGCGAATATGACACCACTACCTGTGGACATGCCTCGGTGAGCATCTCCGCTGCCTTGGGTATGGCCGTGGCCGCCAAGAGAGAAGGAACCAACCGACATGTGGTGGCTGTCATTGGCGACGGTGCCATGAGTGGAGGTCTTGCCTTTGAGGGTCTCAACAACGTCGGATGCACCCCCAACAATATGCTCATCATACTGAACGACAACAACATGAGCATCGACCATGCCGTGGGTGGCATGAAGGACTATCTGCACCAGTTGCACACCAGCAGCACATATAATCGTCTGCGCAACAAGGTGGCACAGAAACTCACCTCCTGGGGATGGCTCTCCGACAAGGGCAAGAAGCGCATCATACGACTAAACAATTCCATCAAGTCCTTCATACACAACCAGCAGAATGTGTTCGAGGGTATGGACATTCGCTATTTCGGTCCGCACGACGGGCATGATGTCATCTCGCTCGTCTACACCCTGCAGAGCATCAAGGATATGACAGGGCCACGCCTGTTGCACATACACACACAGAAGGGTCATGGCTATCAACCTGCCGAGGACAATCCAACTGTGTTCCATGCTCCAGGCAAGTTCGACCCCGAAACAGGCGAGCAAATCAAGGGCAATGCTACCGACATGCCACCACGCTATCAGGATGTCTTCGGTGAAACTTTGCTCGAGTTGGCACGCAAGAACAACCGCATTGTGGGCGTAACACCTGCCATGCCTACAGGTTGCTCTATGAACATAATGATGCGAGAGATGCCCGACCGTTGCTTCGATGTGGGCATTGCCGAGGGACATGCCGTCACCTTCTCCGCTGGTATGGCCAAGGACGGCCTCATCCCTGTGTGCAATATCTACTCAAGCTTTGCCCAGCGTGCCTATGACAATATCATACACGATGTGGCACTGAGTCGCTTGCATGTGGTAATGTGCTTGGATCGTGCTGGTATAGTAGGTGAAGATGGCCCCACACACCATGGCGTGTTCGACCTTCCCAGCCTGCGCACCGTACCCAACCTAACCATTGCATCTCCGATGAACGAGGCAGAGCTGCGCCGTCTCATGTACACAGCCATCGAGAAGCAAGACGGTCCGTTCGTCATCCGTTACCCACGCGGCAATGGTGTGATGACCGATTGGCGCTGCCCGCTGGAGGCTGTAGAAATAGGCAAAGGACGACTGGTAAGCGAGGGAAAGCACACCTTCAAATACAAGCCCAAAATTGCCATACTGACACTGGGCCCCTTGGGCAATGTGGTACAGGACGCCATTGCCAAGATTGCAGAAGAAGGCAAGAACATGAACCTGCCGGCACACTACGACATGCGTTTCCTCAAGCCTTTGGACAATACCATACTGGAAAAGGTGGCACAGGAGTATGACTACATCATCACCGTTGAGGATGGTGCGCTGAACGGAGGTTTCGGTTCTGCCGTCCTGGAATGGCTGGCCGACCATAACTACACGAAACTCGTAACACGCCTGGGCATACCCGACAAATTCATAGAGCACGGTTCTCCTGCCGAACTGTACCGCATCTGTGGCATTGATGCCGAAAGCATCGCCAAAGCCATCCTGGCGGAACTCTGAAAAACCGAGAACTGATTCGTTCATCGTAAAGCTATCAACGCTAAACCCTCAAGGTTAATCGTTCAATCAACCGCACATGAAAATTATCATCGCCGGTGCCGGTGCCGTCGGCACACATTTGGCCGAACTGCTTTCGCAAGAAGACCACGACATCATCTTGATGGACGAGAGTCCCGACAAGACCGAACGGCTTGCCGGAGGCGACTATGACATCCTGATCATGAACGCCTCGCCCACCAGCATCAGCGGTCTGAAAGAAGCCGGTGTGGCGCATACCGACCTGTTCATCGCCGTCACCCCACAGGAGACGACCAACATCACATGTTGCATGTTGGCGCACACTCTGGGTGCCAAGAAAACTGTGGCACGCGTGGATAATAGCGAATACACCACCATGCACTATCGTCAGGTGTTCCAACAGATGGGTATTGACTCTCTGGTGTATCCCGAGGAACTGGCAGCTAAGGAAATTGTCGATGGTCTCAAGCGTTCATGGGTACGCCAATATTGGGAGGTACATAGTGGTGCTTTGTGCCTTCTGGGCATCAAACTGAGGGAAGAGGCATCTAACCTCTACGGCAAACCATTGAAGGAACTTTGCGGTCCCACCATCCCCTATCACATAGTGGCCATAAAGCGCGACGAAACCACCATCATCCCCAATGGTAATACTGAGATGCAACTGGGCGACATTGCCTATTTCATGACCACACGCAAACACATCCCTCTAATTCGCAAGGTTGTAGGCAAGGAGGGATATGCCGATGTACACAAAGCTATGATTATGGGAGGTGGTGACATCACTGTACATGTGGCGCATGCTAAACCAGACAATATCAGTCTGAAGATTCTCGAACCCGACGAGGAGCGTTGCCAAGAACTCTTGGAACAGTTAGACACCAACGATATAATGATAATCCATGGCGATGCACGCGACACTGATCTACTCATTGACGAGGGCATACGCGATGTGCAAGGCTTTGCCGCATTGACCGACAATACCGAGAACAACATTCTTGCATGCCTTGCCGCAAAGCGCCTTGGAGTCAGAAAAACCGTAGCACAAGTGGAAAACATGGACTATGTTGCCATGGCTGGCAAGTTGGACATCGGCACTATTGTCAACAAGAAAAACATTGCCGCAAGCCACATCTATCGCATGCTCCTAGACACTGATGTGGCCAGCATTCGTCGTCTGTCTATTGCCGATGCTGATGTGGCAGAGTTTGTTGCCGCAGAAAATAGTCCCATAACCAAGAAAGCTATTTGCGACATACATTTCCCCATAGGCATCACACTTGGTGGTTTGGTTCGCGATGGTGTGGGTATGAGTATCGGTGGTAACACACAGGTTCTTCCCGGAGACTGCGTTGTGGTTTTCAGCAAGTCGGGACTGATACGCCAAATCGATAGTTATTTCTCAGCCCCCACATCCACCATCGAACGCATCATCTCGTCGCTAAAGAAATAGTGGGATTAGTTATACTGAGGTTTTCTTCGATTCTCATTAAGATTACCTCTGCACTATCTATATTCTTCGTATTCTATAGTTCCCTCACTCCTTTGCAGAATTGCTTGCCTTTACCTCGCCAAGCAATCTCTCTATATCGGTACGAAGCCATCCATACGGAGCAGAATGGCGGTAAGACATACTCTTTTTCAATGCACTATCTATAGGGATACTACTATTCCTATAGCCCGACAGTTCATTCTGTCTTTGGGTTTCATGCATGGCTAAATTATTGATATCCCTCTCTCGTTCTCGCCTCAACAGATTGCATATAGGTGTGAGCATGGGCAATACCACACCTTCCTTCAACCCATGTCCTTGCATATATAAATAGGTTGTTTCAGGACTGAGCCCCATGGCAAGAAGTTCTTCACGGAGCGGAGCATAACTTTTCTTCCCTTCGGGGAAATGCTGGTGCAACCAGTTTATCTTCTTATTCACACGACGCCGCACATACTCCAAAGTATCCTCAGGATTATGAATATTGGCATCGTGATATGTGACGGTGTCTATGAAGTGCATGATGCCAAACTCGTTGTCCCTGCCATGACGATATGCCCATATACTCCATACAAACAAGGGCCATACCACCTTGCTATACTCCTCCATGTACGCTTCCAAATTCACCACCTCTCGATCGTTGAGAGTGGCACGTGTGCATGCTCTATGCAATCCCTCGGCATAGCATTGATAATTCTCTATGGCATAGACATAGGTATGAAGCACGTATGGACTATTGCACAATTCCTGACTGATGGAAGTCTTGCCCTGCAGGAGCCAATCATAATCTGCATCCACACAAGCTATCATATAGGGACCTAGATGGTTCATCATCGCCGTCTTCTTGCCCTTGCCCAGAGTTGTACGCGAGGGGAGCATCACCTCAAAATGCAAGTTCTCCGTCTCATACTCGTCCAGCACATCTCGCCAGAAGGTTATGTCGTCATAACTCTCCACGTATGCCACTATGCACTTCTTGGCCCTGCTGGGTTTCAGCCTGTTGGCAGCGGCGATATAGTCCGATGTTATGTTGCAAACTAACCTTCTTCCCATATTTTAAACGATGAGCGGTGAGAGATGAATGGTGAGAGATGAACGGAATAGTTTTCCTTTTTAACTTTTCCTTATCTATCCACAATATCCTCCACGTCGGTCACACAATCTGCCCATCCGTTCATTATCACGGCTGGCGAGTGTGTGGTGAGGATAATCTGTGCATTGGGATTGATGTCGCGTATCAAACCAATGAGTTTCTGTTGCCATTCTATGTGCAGAGAAATCTCGGGTTCGTCCATAAAGAGCGTGTAAGGTTGACGATCCTGTACCAACACGGTGAGCAATATTATGAGCATCTGCTTCTCACCACTGCTCAACTGATAAGGGGTGAGATTTTCATCATATTGCACAAGCATGATTTCGTTGCTCTGCCTGTTCACATGCTTACCAGTATCGGCAAACAACTCATCCAGAAGGTCAAAGAAATGGTTCTTCTCTGATGCTATCTCTTGGGCTCGTTGTTGGGCATCGGGTGCATTCTCGGTAAAGAGTTGCACCATGCGATTGGACATATTCACCTGATAGTCCAAATAGCGACGTTGCAACTGATACAGTTGGAAGTCCAGTTCGCTATGCAGACTTATATCAGCCACCTTGGACAATATATCTCGAGAGATGAGCGGACGGTCAAACGAACGTATCACATCAAATCTCACCTGCTCCGTTCCCTCTGGGGCATAGGTCAGTGTCACTCCGTCGTCGGTCTTTGCCAACCTGTCCACATTGAGCAAATACTTCACCACCCTATTCAGTATGGTGCTCTTGCCAACACCATTCACACCACTTAGGATGTTGACATCCGGTCGCAAGTCCCACACAACGTGGTGCAGTCCCGACCATAATGATTCTATCTCTATACGACTGATGTATGACATAAGCGACTAATTAAGTTGAAAACGGAAAACTGCAAGTAAGCAAGAACAAATTCAAGAATTTTAAAACTTTTAGTTCAAGAATTAGTTTTCACCTTTCCGCTTTTAATAAATCGTTGTGCTATCGTGGGGATAGGTCTGAGTGTTCACACTAAAGTAACCCAGTGCCTTCTCCACCTTAGTCTCTGTCAGGGGAATATAGCACATGCGAGCACTATCACGGCCGATGTATTTCCTTATCTTCTGTGGTATGTGGTCCCAATACTCCTTCAGTGTCTCGTCGGTCACCACGCTTTCGCCCTTGAAGGCTACGATAACGGGCAAGTGATAGCGGTTCACGGCACGACTTATCTGCCAGTTCAACCACACATTGTCAGCTTCGGTTTCCTTGGTCACTACCAGCATCAAGTTGTCTGCCTTTTCCATACGCGCAAAGAAATCGCTCTTTACAGTAGTTTCCACCAGGTCGTCGTGGGTAGCAATGAAGTTGATGTAGTCAATATTTATAAAATTGAAACGATTGGGGAATCTTCTCTGCCAATCACCCAAAAGATTCAAAGTGTGAAGGTTCTCCTTCTTGCTATCGCGCACGGCATCGACATTGAATGCCAAGTATGTCTTGTGGTTATTCATATATCTTGCTTTTTAAGGTTTATTCCTACGCAAATATACAAATTTTCCTTTGCAATACCCATGCATCCACCTTTTTTTTGATAAATTTGCATCGTGATACAGGATTTAGCCAGACAAAAGGAACTGCTGCTGAAGGAATACGAATTCGAGAAGGAACAATTTCAGCGCCAGACACAGAACATGGGTGTACAGAAAAAAGTGCGCCGTGGCATGTGCTGGTATCCCCTCTCGGTAGGCCGTTCCTATTATAACAGTCTCGACCAGTTGGTAGTGGAACTGCGTCGCACCACCGACCTCGATGTAGAGCATCAGTTCGAACCTGGCAAGCCCGTCTGTTTCTTCCAGGAGGATGCCAGTGGTATGCTCTCCTACATGAAGTTCGTGGCACAGGTCAGTTTCGTCGAGGAGAACAGCATGGTCGTTTCCCTCCCCTCGGCACAGGCCCTGTCACAGATTACCGATGCCGACCGTCTGGGAGTGCAGCTCTATCTCGACGAGTACACCTATCGCCTCATGTTCCAGGCTCTCGACACCGTCATCTCCGCTAAAGACAACCGTCTGGCACAACTGCGCGACATCTGCCACACCAGCGCTCCTGCCTCGCAATTTTCCTTCGAACCCGTGCGTTTCCCCTGGCTCAATCCCTCGCAAGAGAAGGCTGCCGACATGGTACTCCATGCCAAGGATGTGGCCGTGGTGCACGGACCTCCAGGTACAGGCAAGACCACTACCCTCGTGGAGGCCATCTACGAGACCCTCCGTCGCGAGGTGCAGGTGCTTGTCTGCGCGCAGAGCAATATGGCGGTGGACTGGATCAGCGAGAAACTCTCCGAGCGTGGTGTCAACATCCTTCGCATAGGCAATCCCACACGTGTCACCGACCGCATGCTTCAGGACACCTACGAGCGTCGCTTCGAGCGTCATCCGCTCTACGACCAGTTGTGGGGTATACGTCGCAACATACGCCAACTCTATGATTCGCGCGAAGGAAACCGCGAGAACCGTCATCAGAAGATAGCACGACTCAAGGAGCGTGCCACCGAACTGGAATACACCATCAACGAGAGTCTCTTCACCGATGCTCGCGTCATAGCCTGCACCCTCACGGGCAGTGCACATCATCTCCTGCAGGGCCGTCGCTTCGGCACCCTCTTCATCGACGAGGCAGCACAGGCACTCGAGGCTTCCTGTTGGATAGCCATACAGAAGGCCGACCGCGTCATCCTGGCTGGAGACCACCGCCAGTTGCCGCCAACCATCAAATCCCCCGCCGCCCTGTCTGGCGGGCTGGACAAGACGCTGATGCAAACCATCTGCGAGAACAAGCCACGTTGCGTGTCCATGCTCAATGTGCAATACCGCATGTGCGACGAGATAATGCAGTTCCCCAACCGCGAGTTCTACGACGGACAACTGCATAGCGACCCCAGCGTCAAATACCGTGGCATCCTTGACTGGGACACCGCCATCGAGTGGATAGAAAGCGAGGAACCCCTAGAATCTCTAGAAAATCTAGAAAATCTAGACAGACTAGATCATCTAGAATCCCCTGGTGAACTCCTCGCCTCCGACGGCCTCAGCCGCACCAACCCTGCCGAGGCCAGACAAGCCCTGCAAGCGCTCCGCAACTATATAGAGCGCATCGGACGCGACCGCATCCTTCACGAGCGACTGGACATCGGCATCATCTCGCCCTACAAGGGACAGGTGCAACTGCTCCGCCGCATGCTCCGTCGCGATTCCTATTGGAAACCCTTGCGCCAGCTCATCTCCGTCAACACCGTGGACGGTTTCCAGGGACAGGAGCGCGACATCATCCTCATCTCCATGGTGCGCAACAACGAGCAGGGACAGGTGGGTTTCCTCTCCGACCTCCGTCGCATGAACGTGGCCATCACCCGAGCACGCATGAAACTCATCATCATAGGCCACTCTCCCACCCTATGCCACCATCCCTTCTACAAGCGCCTGAAGCACTACATCGACAATATTACAGAATACTAAATAAAACACAAAACTATGAATTTCAAAGACCTTTGCGAGGCACGCTACAGCTGCCGCAAGTATCAGGACCGTCCCATCGAGGCGGACAAGTTGGACTACATCCGCGAGTGTGTGCGCCTTGCACCCTCTGCTGTCAACCGTCAGCCCTGGCAGTTCATCTTCGTGGACAACAGTCAGCCCGAACTCTTTGCTCGAGTGAAGGAGACCTATCACCGCGACTGGATCAACGATGTTCCTGCCATCATCCTCTGCATGAAGGCCGAGGCGGAGTGCTGGACACGCCGCTATGACTCCAAGTCACATGCCGACATCGACCTTGCCATAGCCATTGAGCACCTCTGCCTGGCTGCTACCGAGCAAGGCCTTGCCACCTGTTGGGTGTGCAACTTCGACATCAACCAGTTCCACGACATCGTACCCATGCCCGAAGGTCTCGAACCCGTAGCCCTCATTCCCATCGGCTATGCAGCCGACGAGCAAGCCCCCAAGGCCCGCAAGGCAATGGAAGAGGTTTGGAAGTAGAAACAATTCCTACTGACACCATAGCATAGAAACAACAACATTCCGCAGCACCTTGACATTTGTTCTTTGGGGGACTGCGGAATGTGTGTTAATATGACTCTACAACTCACTTCAACTGCTTGCCTATTGAGAAGGCTTGTGCAAGGGGGTGACCCAGCGACATGTATGTGTGTGAGATGGGGTTATAGGTAATGAGGTGCATTTGATCAACATCAGGTTGGCCGTCAGGGGTTAGATAGTTCTCGTCGACGAGGATGTTGACTATCTCTGCCACGATGTAGTACCCCTCGGGGCTCTCGTCAATCTTGCGAATAATGCGGCATTCCATGGTGAGAGGAAAGTCAGCAAAGACTGGGGCATGGACATTGTCGGATTTGATAGCAGTCCACCCTGTCTTTTGTATCTTATTGGGGCAGTTCTTGGCACTGACGATGCCGACAAAGTCGGAAGCCACCATAGTTTCCTGTGTAGCAAAAGCAAGGGTAAATTCGCCACAAGCATTGAGATTGTCGGTGGTGGCATGAGTTCCCATGGAGATGACTATCTCGCGAGCATCCCATTGCCCACCCCATGCAGCATTCATTGCATTGGGAGTACCGTCGGCGTTGTATGTACCAATGATAAGTACTGGTTGTGGAAGCATCCACGATTTCTGTCCAAAGCTTTTCATGATTACATTCGTATATATGTGAGAGAGTGTGTATGTTAAAAAGGTACCTCTGGCAAAAATCTTACTTTCCAATCAGGAAGATAGCCGGTATCTTTGCCAACTCTGGCATACCTGTTTGTTTCCACTCGCGTATGGTGCGTGTGTGTATCCATTCGTCTGGGGTGGTGATGCCTGCTGCTATGCACATGCGAGTGTCGGGACGCAGAGTGGCACAGAGGGTGTCGAACATCTTGCGGTTGCGATAGGGAGTCTCGATGAAGAGTTGTGTCTGTCCTTCTGCCCATGCACGCGATTCGAGTTGTTTCAGGCGCTTGGCACGGTCTCCGTCCTGCACTGGCAGATAACCGCAGAAGGCGAAACTCTGTCCGCCAAGCCCCGAGGCCATGACGGCAAGAATCATGCTGCTGGGACCAACGAGAGGAACAACACGGATGCCACGCTTCTGGGCTATGGAAACGATGTCGGCACCGGGATCGGCAACAGCAGGGCAACCGGCCTCGCTGATGACACCCACGGAGTATCCCTTGGCAATGGGAGCAAGGTATTCGGCAAAGTGGGCAGTATCGGCATGCTTACCCATCTCGAAGAAGGTGCAATCGTCTATGGGGAACTCGCGGTCCATACGGCGCAGGAAACGGCGTGCGGTGCGTATCTCCTCTACAACGAAGTGGCGGATGTCTGCAACCACCTGTGCATTGTAGGAGGGAAGCACATTCTCGTGCGGAGTGTCGCCAAGGGTGACAGGGATGAGATAAAGGGCTGGGGTGGTATTATTCTTGTTTGTCATAGGGAGATTTTGTTTTGCGTCTATTCATAAGTACATATATACATGTCACTATAAGAGAGTTCAATAACATAGACATGAACCAAGGTTGGGCAACAATAGTATCTAAGGATTTTTTCGATGTAAGCGATGTAAGCGATGTAAGCACCAAGAAAAAAGTAAACATGCCCCAAAACGTCCTCAATACATATCGCCAACGCCACGGAATGAACACTAGAGGCATTGTTTGAAGAAATGTTGAAGCAATCACCCCCCCAATACGCGGATATCGATACAGTTCTGTAACATTATTCAATATTAAAGTACCAATCCAAACCATGGTAAAGAGCAATCGAAACAACACCTTACAATACTGAGGCTTTGAACTGGCAAGTTCTGTACCAGCCAAAGTTATCCACCTACGTGTATGCTTGACGGGAACAGAAGCACCACAGAATTTCTGACGCATGTATGATATCTGCCACAAATCCATATTAGCAGGATTGTCGAATCTACGTTGTATGGCAAACTGACTGCTGTTGAACATTATCTTTCCAAAACCACAATATATCACACATATCTCCGTAAGATATTCCATAACTTCATCCGGAGAAATATTCTTATATCCTTCAGTTATCTTATTTTCATTGAACCATAACATATCGTAACATACCTCATAAATGATCGCATCCATAACGGAAGTTGGAGCATAGTCAATTTCGTCTATCCAACAATCCCTCATTTCCTCCAAGTAACAACTCCCTAATGATTCCTTTAGTTCTCGAATATAAGAATCGGGATTCGTCAGTTTGCTATGTATATATTGCTCAAGGTGTATCACTACCTTGTCTATTGTTTTTTCTATGTCTGCAGAGGTATAATACTCAGGCAAGGCAAAGTCATCAGGATCAACCTCCTTGTAGTTGTATCTAAACAATGCCGCAGGTAGCATGGTGACAAGATGATCAAAATCCCGGCAGGTTAACTTGTTGTATATACTGGGTTGATTTATAACCCGATCTAAGTATGGTATTGATTTGTAATAATCCATTATTCTTCTATTCCAGTGTTAATTTGCGGCAAGGGATTGGTGGTGCTTTGCTTGGCACCGAGTTTCTGGAGTTTGGCACAGGTCTGCAGGATACTCTGGCCCGTGGGGAGGAGTTTCTTCTCGCCATCCTCGTAGGCCTTTTGTGCATTCTCCAAGGCCTTTCCCATGGCCTGATACTTCTTCATGAACTGACCAACACGGTCGAGCATCTCGTTGGCAAGGGTGTAGACCTTCTCGTGGTTCTCGGCCTGGGCTATCTGTGTCCATGTGAGACTGACGATACGCAGGGCGGCAAAGAGAGTCTGCTCGTCGGCAATGAAGACATTCTTCTCCATGGCACGGCGCCACATGTCGGGCTGGGCATTGAGGGCAGTCCAGAGAGCACCGCTATGTGGAACGAACATGATGACATAGTCCATGCGCACCTTGGGCGGACAGATGTAGGCAGAATAGTCTTTGCTAGCAAGTGCCTTGATGTGTTTCTGCAAACTTTCCACATGTGCCCTTAGTGCCTTCTGGCGCTCGTCCTCCGTGTCGGCATTGACATAGTCCATAAAGGCAGTGAGGGACACCTTGGAGTCAATGATGACCTCTCGCTGATTGTCGAGATGCAGGATGACATCGGGGCGCATCATGCTACCATCCTCAGACTTCAGCACATAGCCATCGGCACCGCGCATCGTTATCTGTGTGTCGTAGTGCACTCCGCAGGTCAGTCCCTGTGCGTTGAGCAATTCGCTGAGCACCGTCTCGCCCCAATCGCCCTGCACCTTGCGCCCAT
>JAFYMW010000043.1 GCA_017548165.1 Bacteroidaceae bacterium | reverse complement strand
CCGGTAAAATAACTATCTTTGCCCATGGTTACAATTATGTTTGTGCAAAGACAAAGGTAACCAAAAGGGCTGATACCTCGTGAGAAGTGTCAGCCCTTAATTTAAATATCGTAAAAAAGTTTTACCGGACAGCAATAATTCAGGAATTACTATTGATGCTTACATTAAAGTCCATTATCTTACAGTCTTCAGATTCGTTGTCTTCCAAAGGAACACTTAGATCTGATTCAAAAATTTCATAGAATGCACAAAACATACTCACGAACCAATCTACAAGTTCTTCCTTCGTTTTAGTCAAACTATCATTGGCAATCCAGCAACATTTATTCTTGTTTCTCACTCCGATTCTTTCTTCCATCCCTTTTATTTTACTCGTTGCTTCACATTGTTCAGCCAGTCCCCTCAATAGTTTTCGACCTTCATCACCATTTAGCGACTCGAAGGAAACCATAGCAGTCTGCCTCTTTTCACTAAAAGACATTGCATATAAATATTTTTTCAAACTGCCATGCTTAGATTTTATGTGAACATAATTCCTAGAGGTATCACAGATGGAGATTTTCAATCCTTTTTGATTTATTTTGTCAACAACCTCTTTCCAAAACACGCTAGCATCGGGAATTATAGATGAATACATGACAGTTTTACTTCCATCAAGATTATCATCATCTATTGTCTCATAATTGTCACGTATTAACTGCACTAACCTTTTTAGTTTTTCATCGTCGTTTTCACATTCTATCACCAAGTCTCTTTCATACTTCGCTATTGCATTCAATACATGCTTTCTAGTTGCATCGTAGATAAATTCTGTACCTGCTTTTATATCGCGAGAAGACATGATTTGCTTATTAACACTTGCAGAACTTTTAAAACTATACACATCATCTGTTAGATACCATCTTACTCTATCATCCTGACTCTTATGAGTATTAGGAAATTTAAATACATCATATAAGGTACAAACTTCAGGAACTCCAGTTCTTGAAATACCGTTGATACGTTTCAATGCAGATTCCCATTTATCAGCAGATTCTACACATTCTGTTTCGCCGATTTTTATCCATTTAACAGGCTCTGATTTCATATAGTCAGAATGCGAACCTTTTGGACCAAATACATATACCAACTTTATAGTATTCTTCTTATTAACAC
Organism: Bacteroidaceae bacterium; assembly: GCA_017548165.1. Taxonomy (GTDB): domain Bacteria; phylum Bacteroidota; class Bacteroidia; order Bacteroidales; family Bacteroidaceae; genus Physcousia. Next base: position 6,910 of record JAFYMW010000043.1, on the reverse strand, counting down.
GATTATTTGGTTGTTCCTTTAATTTCTGGTTCATTTCATCCATTATAATTATCCCCAAAGGTTCTTATAGATAGTCATTAAGTCTACTTGTATTTATTACGAATTCCTGTCGCTATACCTTCATAGATAGCCGATTTCATTTTATCTTTGGGGACAACACCTGACCCTACACGAAAATCTTTTGCCGCTTGTTCTGCAACGTACGAGCTATGCAATTCTATTCCTCGGTCAATTAGTTTCAGGTATTCTTGCAGATTCTTTTCACATCCACCAATTCCAATCTTGTACATATTTGCTATTTCGTATGCTGCATCTCCGTAGCCCAATGCTAAAGATTGCTCAAAAAAGGCGCGTGCCTCTTTATAATTTGCCGAGAAAAATCCCTTGGTCTTAGCTTTTCCCTTGTCATACAATTCTTTTGCTTTAGCCATATTCTCTTGTCTTCTCTTTTCCTCTTCGGCTTTGCGCTTAGCTTCTTCTTCAGCTTTACGCTTGACCTCCTCTTCGACCTTACGCTTGGCTTCGGCCTTACGCTCAGCTTCCTCCCAAGCCTTGTCTAACAATGCTTCTTCGGCTTTACGCTTGGCCTCGGCATCCGCTTTACGCTTGATTTCAGCTCTACGCTTGGCTTCCTCTTCGGCTTTGCGTTTGGCTTCTTCTTCAGCCTTGTGCTTGGCCTCTGCCTCCGCTTTGCGTTTGGCTTCCTCTTCAACTTTGCACATGGCATCTGCCTCCGCTTTGCGCATGGCTTCTACCGCAGCTCTTGTTGGACAGTTCTGTAACGCTTCAATATACTTACTAACTTCATTTGGATCAGCGCTACTTGCAATAGCTGCGTCCATAATTTCGTCCAACTGTTCATCTGTTGGTCTAATACCAATACAGTACTTTTCTATAAGTACCTCTACATTTTTTGATATCATATGCAAGTTATCCAAATAAACTAATCAAATCCCAACTTTTTACACCCTTTAAATGCATTGCTAGGTTGAGTGTCTGCATTAAAATATTCCAAGTTCTTACATGACTTAAAAGCTTCAAAATGAATATCAACACCATAAGGATTCTTGAAATAAACCTTCTTTAATCGTTTACAATAGGCAAAAGCAGACTCTCCGATAATATGGGTGTTTTCGGGAATAACAATTTCTTCCAAATTACGACAGTCATCAAAGGCACACGCCTTAATTTCTTTCAGAGAATTAGGGAGATTCACTTTTGATAGATTACAACAACAAGCAAAAGTTCCTACTCCAATTATTTCAAGCTTAGTGCATCTTGACATATCTACCTCTTTTATTCGACTATCTGTAATTTCTCTCTTTTTCTCCCAAAACACTGCACACCTTGGGTAACCTACATCTATCATCATCTCATCATCTATCGCAGGTTGCATTTTACCCAAACGCTTTAATGTAGAAGGAAGTATTATTTTTGACTCACCTTTATAATATTTAATAAAATCTTTCTCATCATTCAAGGCTTCAATGCCTTCTGGAATAACGCATGTATCAGCCATTTCTCTTTGTCTGGCTTCCCTTGCAGCTTCTTCAGCTTTGCGTTTAGCCTCGGCCTCGGCTTTGCGTTTAGCTTCTACCGCCTCTATCTCTTCTTTCGTTTGCAACCTATTTGAAGTTATCAACTCTCCTAGACCATTACGTGTCTCAATAGAAACATTCACATTGTTTTGTGCAAATTGTTTGGCTAGCACCTCTATTCTGGCATAGTCTTCACTCTCAATCAGTACGGCAGGAAGGTTAGATAGTTTTTCGCGTGACTCAGCAGAACTCCATCCAAAAACCTGACGAACAGCCATCATCGCACCCATCTGGTTCACATAACCACAGACAACAAGGCGGTATTTCTTTTGGGTACCTAAGGCGAAAGTAGCTTCTGCTTGGGATTTTGAGAGGGCAGCCTTCAATTCATTCACAATTACCAGATAACTTTTGCCGGCCTCAATGAAATCCACAACCTTTTCAACTTTCACATCGGGATTTTCTTCGCTAAGGAATTCGAGCAGGTGCTGGCCCGTGGGTAACTGTATTTTGGTGATGACACCAGCCTTAAACTGCTGGTCCATATACTCTCCGTCACACAACAGCATACAGTCTGCATCTACACGGATGGTGACATTGGCTGTATCGTTTTTTACGGGTGCCTCCTCCTTTTGAGGAGCAGCACCTTCAAGAAATGAAAAATCAATTGCCATTTATTATTTGAATTTATATATTGTATATTCCTTCTCTGCAAGTACCTTTACACTTTCAGATATCAAAATTTCTAATTTATTACTTATATTGCAATTTAAAAGAACGCGGAATCTCCAACTTATCACATTCCTCAAAGACATTAGGACCTTCAAATGTAACACCATCATCAGCATTGAAACTCTCCAAGCTTCTACAATACCTAAAAGCTCTATCACCAATACTAATACCAGATGGATTCTTAAAGTACACCTTTCTCAATCTACGACATCCGACAAAAGCATTTGCATGCAATCTTTTTACATTTGCAGGTATCACAATTTCTTCCAAATGTGAACAAAAAGCAAAAGCATCTGCTACGATTTCTTTTACAGAATCAGGAATAGCTATCTTTGACAAACTTTTATAATGACTAAAAACACTATTGCCTATAATTTCCAACCTCACGCACTTTGACAAATCAACCTCTTTTATGCTTTCATTAGGAAAGATTCCATCCCCTAGCAAATTATAAATCGTATTCTCTGCATTCTCTCCTAGACGTTTTAATGTAGATGGGAAAATTATTCTTGATTCACCGTTATAATATTTTTCAAAATCTTCGGTTTCCATCAACTCCTCTACACCTTCTGGGATAATACAAGTATCAACATCGTCGTTTTGCTTTTCTTCTGCTGCTATTTCACGGGCAGTTCCCATTTTTGTTGTATTTATCAACTCTCCAAGCCCATTATGGGTCTCAACAGATACATTAACTCCGCCTTTTGCAAATTGAGCCGCAATGGCTTCAACTCTGGCTAAATCTTGACTGTCGATTACAGCTACGGGGAGTTGTGCAAGTTTTTCCTGTGATTCGGCTGCACTCCAACCCATAATCGTACGTGCAACCATCATAGCACTCATCTGATTAGCATAACCAGCAATAATGAGTCTATATGTCTTTTGACTACCCAAAGCGACTGCAGCATCGGCATGAAACTTCGAGAGGGCAGCCTTCAATTCATTCACAATTACCAGATAACTTTTGCCGGCCTCAATAAAATCCACAACCTTTTCAACTTTCACATCGGGATTCTCTTCACTAAGGAATTCGAGCAGGTGCTGACCTGTGGGTAACTGTATTTTGGTGATGACACCAGCCTTAAACTGTTGGTCCATATACTCTCCGTCACACAATAGCATACAGTCTGCATCTACACGGATGGTGACATTGGCTGTATCGTTTTTTACGGGTGCCTCCTCCTTTTGAGGAGCAGCACCTTCGAGAAATGAAAAATCTATAGCCATAATAATTATGATATATCGGTTAATAAATCTTTTGGTTCTGTGCTTGTCGGTGGATTTCAACCATCTTCTTTACATAGTTGGACATGAGTTCCATCTTTACAGTAGTCTCGTTAATGTTTTTCACGATGGTCTGGTTGAACTCTTGTTCGAAATTCTTGAACTGGTCGTCTTTCCACACATTACCGATGCTTTTGGTTTGCTGCTGCAGTTTCTTGAAAATCTCGCGCATCTGTTGCTGCACCTGTCCAAGACTTTTTCCATATTGTTCTACTTGGGAAACATTTCCCATCATACTGTTGTCTGCCATAATACTATATGTTTTAAGTTTATATTATATCTGAATCGGGCATTTGATAAGGTGTGAAAAGCACCGGGTCGTCGCCATCGGGATAGTAATAGGCACGCAAATGTTCTTCCTCTTCACTCAAATGTTCCACATCAATATCCTGACTGAATCGGAGAGGATTAAGATACTTGTTTTCCGATTTAAGGATAATCTTATGGCGGAACTTCAAGGCGGCTTCCACATCGTACTCGTCTCCGAAAAGAATGTTGCTGGGCTTGTCTACCTGAAGCAGCACATGGACACCATGCATGGGTCCTTCCTCCAACAGATACATCAAAGCCTGAGGATAAGTCATATCCTCGGCATTGACATCTGATGCCTCAAACTCCAAATCGAGAGCGCCCATATCAAAACCTATCACGCCATCCTCCTCAGGAACGGGTTGTGCACCTGACGTTGCTAACGGCATTTTACGCTTCACTTCGATAAAGCGCTCGCTACCGATAATGGATAATATCGTTGGTGTGCTCCAACCCATCTTTACATCATTCACCAATTGCTTGAGCACGCTACCGCTTTCCTGTCGCTCTACAAGGCGACAAAGCCCCTTCGATTCAAGGGAGGAAAGCACCTGCTTGTAGCGGTTCCCCATATCGGGCAGGCAATCAATCACCATAAAATTAGCATCAATACCTTTATGCTGATATGAAATGATCAAAGATATCAAAGCATTCATAAGCACCCCCGTAGTCTGCTCCTCTTTATTAGCTCCCCAAAGGAGGATATGCTCCATAAAGTCCTTGCGCAACGGAATGGCAGCAACACCTGCATTGATGCCAATATTCCTACCTACCAAGGCTACGGGACAGTTATATTCGTTCTGTACTATAGCCTCCTTGTTCTGGTCAAGATAGAAGAGTGACGAACCACAGAAATAATGCTCTCCATTACCCGGCAAAGATTCTGCTTTCTTTTGTGCTAAGGTTATGGCGTTCTCCAGTTCTTCATTATTGGCATAGAACGTCTGCACCTGACTCTGCAGCTCCCTTTTGTGATAATAACAAGCCAAACCCGTCACCTGCTTGCTTGTCAAATCACTGCTATCAGGAACAAGGCGGTCTGAGTCGCTCGGTGCGCTCATCAGCAAGAAACACTCTGTAAGATTTTTCAATATCTGTCCAGAGATATTTGTTTCATCGAGTTGTTGGGTAGCCAACAACATGTGTATGCCTTGGCTACGACCTTGTGTGGCTATGACATTCAGGATTTCCGATATCTCTTGATATATTAGACGTTCCGAACCGCTCGGCGCCTCCTTGAACATCACCTGACATTCGTCGGCCACAAACAACACTTGGGGAAGACGATTATTGGGGTATTTCTTGTTATATCCATCAATATTGCTAACACACTCTTTCTGCCAAAGTTTGACACGGCGTTTGTTCTCTTCCTTCAGTTCTCGCAACACTTCGAGTGTCATCTGCGAGTCGCTATTATCTACCAAGACTGCTTTTGTATGCTTCAATCCGCGATAACGGTTGAACTCAACTCCCTTGAAGTCCATCAGATACAGCATCAAATCCTGTGGGGAATACTTCAAGATGGCACTTGTTATGATATTGTTCAGCAACACAGACTTACCTGAACCTGATTGTCCCAGAATGAAGCCATGTATGTAATCACCAGAGTTAAAGCGGAAGGTTACTGGATGCTTGTCACGCACATCAAGACCAACCGTTACGCTAATCTCTGACATACATGGTTCATAGTCAGCCTCTCTCAAACTGTCGAAATCCTGTTTGAGGATGGATGGCTTTGCCTGCTTCTTGGCCGTCTCGACATGTATGTCTATTTGTTGCAGGCAGTATTCTATTTCGTCCATGCTCATCGGAGCGCAGTCTGGCACATAATTGAACCGATTGATGACCTCATCGTGTCCCGAATTGCGAAATGCAAAACTGTTGCCTTGTGGCACAAGCACTTGCATATTCGACAACAAACGTTGAGGATTAAAGGGTGCCAATGAGGAAGCATCCACAATGTTGGCATTCATGTCAAAACTCATCAACACATAAATACCGGCCTTATTGCCTGTTTCAATGATCTGTGTCAAGCGATTGATTGCCTCCATATTCATGAAACCGGGAAAATCAGTAAGGACTATGAACTGATATTTAAGACGTGCATCATTGCCTAACGACTCGTTCAATTCGACCAAATCACGCTTGCCGGCACAACGTATGCTGGACATACGCTCAATGACAGAAGCATATGTGTCGTTAAGCAGTTCCATAAAGGCACTTAAATTGCCATCAAAGAAGAAGCGCTCTTTACGGTCGCCCATGATATACTTGTTCATGCGCGAATGCGCCATAAAGGCATCGCTTGGATCTCCACCATTGTAGAGAACCAAGTCACATAGATTGGAGGGGACTGTCAACGCTATGCGACATGCCAACCTTTCAAGGCAGGCGCTTGCTTGACGCTGTGTCTGCTCATTATTGTAAAGGAAACACAGGCCTTTACCATCACTCAAATCGTATAGTGCAGGTAGTGTGATATTGCCACCTGTCAAATCGCCCAAGTAAAGGCCTTCGGAAGGGAAGTGTTGTTCTCGGTCGCCTAACAAGAAGCCTTTTGAATTGGCAACTGTTGCTTTATTAGAGTCATAATAGTTTGCCATTGCCTCACTTTAATTCTTTTATAATCCAATTCCCTGGAGAAGCCCAACTCTCTGCACGTTTGTTGAAACCCGCACGACACAGAGCTTCCGCTATCTCGCGAGGCTGAGGACCTCCTGTGCTTGAGGAAACCACTTGTATCATATACCCTTTGGGAATTCCTGCATCCACATAATCACGTGGTGCTTGTAATAAATATGCTTTCATTGTATTCTACTGTTATTTTGTGCAAATATATTTGAGATAAACCTAAAATTATTTGTCTATTTTGTCCTTGCTATGGCTGACGCAGTTTTTAACTTCTTAGATTCGTATTCTCCAGGCATAGATTTTCTAAATCTATTTAACACAAACCACCAATGCCCGTGTCAGTGATTTCTCACCGACACGGGCACTGATGGCTCTTGATTCAATAAGACTATGCTTGCTTGCTTGCTTGCTTGCTT
>JAFYMW010000042.1 GCA_017548165.1 Bacteroidaceae bacterium | reverse complement strand
GCAGATGGTGGAGATAGTTCTCAAGAAGGTGTCTCCTTCGCTCTATCAGGCACTGGGTGTGTTCCTTCCTTTGATTACAACCAACTGTTGCATTCTTGGTGTTGCCATCCTTGTGGCACAGGGAACCTACAACACACAGGGACTGGAACCTAATCTCCTCACCGGTGTTGTCTATGCCATTGCCACAGCCCTTGGCTTTGCCTTGGCAATGGTGATCTTTGCAGGCATCCGCGAACACCTCTCTATGATGAACATCCCCCGTGGCATGCAAGGTATGGCAATAGCCCTTGTTACTGCCGGCCTCTTGGCCATGGCCTTTATGGGTTTCTCCAGCGTAGATGCAGGCTTGGCAAAGGCTTTAGGCCTTTAAATTCCCCCAATCATTAGACTAATCCATTATCTATGAGACGGTAGTAGCTATTAATTGTTTGATATGCTACGTAGTAATACAAGAAAACGAGACAATGATTTTGTCTCGTTTTCTTGTATTATAGTGTGTGTTAAAATTTACTTCTTGCTCCCTTTAGCGCCTTTATAGATGAGGAATCCGACAATGAATGCTGCAAGGGCAATAAATGCATAGCCGATAACGGTACTGTGTTCCTTGACGGCTGCCATTACTGCTGCTTCACTGTCCATTCCGGGTATTTTAGACATCCAATAACCCAAGATGGCCAAGATGATATTCCATGCTCCGGCACCGAGGGTAGTGAAGAGAAGGAAGCGGCCCATGCTCATACGTGCAAGACCTGCAGGGATGGAGATGAGTTGGCGTACAGCAGGAACAAGACGACCTATAATGGTGGAAATAGCACCATGTTTGTCGAAATATTCTTCGGCATATTTTACTTTATCTTCATCGATAAGGCACATGTGTCCGAAGCGACTGTTGGCGAACTTGTATACAATCGGACGTCCGAACCATAGGGCGAGGAGATAGTTGACCAAGGCTCCTATGATTGCGCCCAGTGTGGCAAAGAGGATAACGAGGATAATGTTCATCTCGCCAGTTACTGTGGCTTTCCATGCTGCTGGGGGAACAACAGCTTCGGAGGGAAAAGGAATGAAGGAACTTTCGATGGCCATGAAGAGTGTGACCGTGCCATAGTTGAGATTATCAAGACAGAAGGCTGTCAGTTTCTCCATGAAGCTAGGCTCTTGGAGGTTGGTGACACTCTCTGTTACGATAGGTGTAGCCGGCATCAATTCCGTGGCAGGAATAGTGTCTTGAGCCATGGCAATTGATGTGCCAAGGAAGAGTGTTAGAAGGGTTGTGTAGATAAATTTTGTCATAATAAAGTGTTTATATTCCTCTCACAACTTTGCTATAGTGGAGGAGAGGGTGGATTTGTATTGTTAATTGCTCTGTTATCTGTTGGCGTGCTAACTGCTCACGTTCATCAATAATGCTTCTTTATAAACGTTTTCTTGCGTGTTAAGCTCCATCTCAAATAATCGTATGCATCCATGATGCTATATGGTATTGAGCCTTTGTGTATGCTGGTAATGCAATGTAATATGTAGGTAAAGCACCATTTGGACTTTCGAGTGAGATGCTTTCGTGTTTCAACGTCAAACAGTCGCATCTGTGCCCATAGGTGAGAACTATTGATGGGTTCTTCGTGTGGAACGAGTGATGTTTCTGTGATGATGATTGTGTTGTAAACGGTGGCAGTATGAGAGATGAAGATGTCAAGGGTTCCTGTTTTTAGAGCCAGATGTCGAGCAGGTGAATTGTTTGTTAGGAATTTCTCCTTGTTAAGTCCAACAACATTGCTTGCCGCACGGAAAAGGTTGTGCTTTTGTGCCTGTTTGAGATTAAGGGACTTACGCCATGCTTCATGCCCAGCTGTGAAAAAGTCGCGACCTCCTTTACTACGTACTCTTTTAGTAGGTATGAGTATTATGTCTCCATCTGTACGCCAACGTTTTTCTACATTTGCCAGCCACTGTTCGTCGGGAACCTGTATGCCAGGACGAAGAATCAAGACATTCTTGGTATTTGCTGCACGCATACCGAGATGCAGAGCCAAACGTTCACGGCTGATGTCACGAGCACTGGTGGGGAGAGACAAATGCCTGAGATGCCTATGACTTTCTTCAAGCGTGTTGAGCAACTCTATAGTATTGTCTTCACTGTTCATGTCTACAACCACAACTTCGTAGTCTTCTGCACCTTGCTGAGAAAGCAGCAAGGGTAGATTACGTGTAAGTTTTTCTTCTTCGTCGTGTGTAATGATAAGAAGTGTTGTCATATCGGCAAAGCAGGTTTCGGTGTTGGATAGTTGCTTAATTCCTATTGAAAATCTTCTGTAGTGTGCCCCTGTGGCAAGGTACGGCAGTTGTATCCAGATGCCATTATTTCACCATATGCTCCGGCAGAACGGAAGGCAATAAGGTCACCACGCTGGGAACGGGGCATACCATAATTTTTTATAAATACATCGCTACTCTCGCAGATGGGGCCTACAACATCATAAGTGACATAGTCCTTGCTGTCGACAGCTGTGAGGTTTTCAATCTGATGGTATGAGCCATAAAGGGCAGGACGGATAAGGTCTGTCATACCTGCATCCACGATACAGAAATTCTTGATGGGATTACTCTTTATATATAATACGCGCGCAATAAGTGTCCCACATTGTGCCACGATAGCACGACCTAATTCGAAATGTAGCTGTTGACCAGAGCGTAGCTTGAGATGCTTACGGTATGTTTCGAAATAACTTTTGAAATCAGGTATGGGATTGGTGTCTGGCTGTTGGTAGTCTATGCCAAGACCACCGCCAACGTTGATGTTGCTGATTGTTGGGATTCCTGCTGCATCGAGACGGTCCTGAATTTCGTTGATACGATGTGACAAAGCTGCAAAATCGTCCATCTCCAGTATTTGACTGCCAATATGAAAGTGCAGACCAACAAACTCTACACCTTTCAACTCTGTGGCCATGGCAATGATGTCTTCCATGTCTTGCATGTCAATACCGAACTTGTTTTCAGCCAAACCGGTGGTGATATTTGCATGCGTGTGCGCTCCGACGTTGGGGTTGATACGGAAGGCAACACGTGCTTTTTTGTTTTTCAGAATAGCCAATTGGTTGATGATTTCAAGTTCGGGCACGCTCTCTACATTGAAGGCAAATATGCCTGCCTCAAGTCCTAGCTCAATTTCCCAATCGCTCTTGCCAACACCTGCATATACAATCTTTTCGGCAGGGAAACCTGCATTCAATGCAGCCTGTATCTCTCCACCGCTGACACAATCGGCACCAAAACCTTCTTGTGCTATGATGGCAAGTACCTTGGGATTGGCGCAAGCTTTGACTGCATAGTGAACATGCATGTGTGGCTCTGTGCAAAGACGAATCTGCTGCAATGTTTGTCTGAGCAGTTCAGTATCGTAGTAGTAAAATGGGGTGCGGAGTTTTTGAAATTCTTCTATTGGAAACATTGTATGTCTTTCTGTGTGTGAGTTCAAAAGGAACAAATTCTTTTGAAGCAAATATCCCCCTCACCCATATTTATAGTGGGGGAGGGGGGGAGTCTTTAGAACAATGTGTTTTGAAGTGCTTGAAGTGTACGCTGCTTGTCTTCTGCCTTGACAAGGAAGGAGATGTTGTGGTTGCTGCCGCCATAGGAAATCATGCGTACGGGGATATCGCGCAAAGCATCGCATGCTATGCTTTCGAAACCGCAATTCTCAGGACGAAGGTCACCTACAACACAGATGATACACATATTATCTTCAATAGATACTGTGCCGTATTTCTTAAGTTCAGAAACTATGTCGGCAAGGTGGGCAGTGTTGTCGATAGTAAGACTTACGCCAACTTCACTGGTACAAATCATGTCGATACTGGTACGATAGGTCTCAAAGATCTCGAATACCTTGCGCAGGAACCCATAAGCCAGAAGCATACGTGATGAGTTGATACGGATGCATGTGTTGCCATCACGGGCTGCTACAGCCTTGATTTTGCCTTCGAAGAAGTCGTTGTTTATGATTGTACCAGGGGCATCGGGCTGCATGGTATTTAGCAGACGCACGGGTACTCCAGAGAACTTGGCAGGTTGGATGCAAGTGGGGTGAAGAATCTTGGCACCGAAATAGGCAAGTTCTGCAGCTTCGGCAAAGTGTAACTGGCGAACGGGGTGTGTGCCTTCAACAAAGCGAGGATCGTTGTTATGCATACCATCGATGTCGGTCCATATCTGTATCTCGTCTACCTGGAGTGCTGCACCGATGAGGCAAGCTGTGTAGTCGGAACCGCCACGAAGCAGGTTGTCCACCTCGCCATAAGCATTGCGACAAATGAAACCTTGAGTGATGTAAATCTGATAGTCAGGATTCTCGCTCATATAGTGGTTGCATTTCTCGGTGATGTAATGGAAGTCAGGCTCGGCATTCTTGTCTGTGCGTATCATCTCCAATGCGGGTAGGAGAATTGTGCTTATGCCGCACTCCAGAAGATAGTTTGTCACCATGTTGGTAGAGATGATCTCACCCTCAGCAAGTATTACCTTCTCTTCAAAGGAGGTGAAATGAATCTTGGTGAAACTACGAAGATAACGGAACTGTTCTTTGAGGAAGGTGCGTGTCTTCTCTCTCCACTCTTCAGTTTGGTAGAGTTCCTCGACATGTCCCATATACTTGCGTTCAAGCTGGTTGATGATGGTACTTGCACCTTCGGGATTCTTCTTGTAGAGATAGTCTGAAATCTCCACCAAGGAGTTTGTGGTACCACTCATAGCAGAGAGGACGACAAGTTTCTGCTCGCTGCCTGCAGTGATGAGTTTGCAGACATCCTTCATTCTTTCAGGTGAACCAACGCTGGTGCCACCGAATTTCAGTACTTTCATAGTTTATTATTTTTAGTTGTTTATTAAATCTAATTGATGTAGTGAAGGCAAATGTGATAAAATCAGTCTTCTTACAATAGCTGTTGTTGTGTCATGTTATTTCTGACAAGGATACCATTCTCACAGGTATATGTCGTGCCAGGAAATATCTCGGGCCATTGAAGGTTGTGTGTGGAGATTACTAATGTACAATTTGCTCGTCTGCGTATCTCGTCGAGAAGAGCCATGACACGTTCGCCACTTTCTGTATCCAATTGGCCTGTGGGTTCGTCGGCAAGGATAAGCTCAGGGTGATTTAGCATGGCGCGAGCTACACAGATACATTGCTTCTGTCCACCAGAAAGCTCATGAGGATAGCATTTTGTTGTGTCAGAGAGTTTAACCCATTCGAGAACTTCCTCTATGCGTTCCTTGCGCAGACTTTTCTTGTCCCAATCTGTGGCACGCAGAACAAAGTCCAGGTTTTCGTAGATTGTGCGGTCAGAAAGCAGTCGCAACTCCTGGTGTACTATGCCGATTTGTCGTCTGAGACTTTGCAGCTTACTGCTCTTGATTCGTTTCATGTCGTTGCCAAGCACCATGGCCTGCCCTTTGTGAATAGGGGTGTTGCCATACATACTTGAGAGCAGTGTGCTCTTGCCGCTACCCACCAGACCTGTCAGATAAATCATATCTCCAGAATGTGCTTGTAGGTTTACGTCGCTGAGTATGGGTCTCTTGTCGTGACAGAGTTGTACGCTATTGTAATTTATAGTCATATTAGTGTTTTTTCCAATTGGGATTGTGGCGTTGCATCAGTTCCTCTGCCATCTGTTCTATACGCATACCCTTACTGGTCAAGAGTACGATGAGGTGGTAGAGCATGTCCGAACCTTCGTATATCATACGTTCGTCGGTACCATTGACAGCTTCAATGACAAGTTCGAGGGCTTCTTCGCCAACTTTCTGTGCCATGCGGTTCAGACCATCTTTGAAGAGTGAGGTGGTATATGATCCTTCGGGCATAAGGCGATGACGCTCCTCGATGAAATCCTGTAACTGGCTCAGGAAGAGCAGAGGGTTTGAAGATTCGCTATTCACCGACTCGTTCTTTTCGCCCCAGCATGTGTCGGTGCCAGTGTGGCAAACTGGACCTACAGGATGTACCCGGATGAGCAGTGTGTCTTGGTCGCAATCGTTTTTAATGTCTACTACATTGAGAAAGTTGCCGCTAGTCTCTCCTTTTGTCCAAATGGCCTGACGTGAACGGCTCCAAAAGGTAACTTTACCAGTTTTGATGGTGATGGCGTAGGCTTCCTTGTTCATATAGCCAAGCATGAGCACTTGTCTTGTATCTGCATCTTGTATTATGGCAGGAATGAGTCCCTGCATTTTGTCAAAGTTGATATCCATTGTTGTAATTGTATGAGTATCTTGTATTATTAGAGCTTATTTTAGAGCTAACTTATATTCTTATTGAAATATTTTCGGCTTTGAGATATTGTTTAAGTTCGGGGATACCTATTTCTCCAAAATGAAACACACTAGCTGCTAGTGCGGCATCGGCATGTCCCTGTGTGAAGGCATCGCGGAAGTGACTCATCTTGCCAGCTCCTCCGCTTGCAATGATGGGTATGGAAAGGTGGTCGGCCAATTGTGCCAATGCTTCGTTGGCAAAGCCTTCCTTTACTCCATCGTGGTCCATAGAGGTGAAGAGAATCTCTCCTGCGCCACGTTCTTGTGCCTCGTGAGCCCAATTGAAGAGTCCAAGTTCCTGACGTTGTCTACCTCCCTTGGTGTAGCAATGCCATCCGTCCGCATCGTTGCGTGCATCGATTGCGCATACTATCACCTGCGAACCGAAATGCATGGCAATCTCATCTATCAGCGATGGGTTGTATATGGCGGCAGAGTTGATACTTACTTTGTCGGCTCCGGCATTGAGCAGGCGTTCTACATCACGAATTTCTTGTATACCGCCTCCCACAGTAAAGGGGATGTTTATCTCCGATGCCACGCGACTAACCATGTCGGTAAAGGTTTTCCTGCCCTCATAACTTGCAGTAATGTCGAGAAAGCACAATTCATCAGCACCATTCTCGCTATATGCCTTACCCAATTCCACTGGATCACCAGCAGTACGCAAGTTGACGAAATTTGTGCCCTTGACGGTCATGCCATCCTTGACATCAAGGCAGGGGATAATTCTTTTGGCTAACATAATTCTTTTATATCAATTCTACCTTCGTAGTATGCTTTGCCAAATACTACGGCAGGGATACCATTTTTGTCTAGTTGTTTTATATCCTCGTTGCACGAAACACCTCCGGATGCAATAAGATGTAGGGTGGGGTATTGTGCCATTACTTTGGTGTATAGCTCTTTAGCAGGGCCTTGGAGTGTACCATCTTTACTTATCTCTGTGCAAAGAACGTTGCTAATGCCAGCTTCTACATATTTTTCAAGAAAGGGGAGAAGTTCTTCTGTAGAATCTTCCTTCCATCCGTTGATACTAACCATACCATTTCTTACATCAGCACCCAGGATTATGCGTTCAGCACCATATTTCTTCAGCCATGAGAGGAACATCTCTGGATGTGTTACTGCAACACTGCCTATGGTTACCATATGTGCTCCTGCCGCAAAGGCTTTCTCGATATCTTCTCTTGACTTGATTCCTCCACCAAAGTCCACGATGAGGTTGGTCTCCTGTGTGATGGCCCTCAGCACAGTGTCGTTAACAATGTGTTTGCTTTTGGCTCCGTCGAGATCCACTATGTGCAGACGTTTGAAGCCGAGACGCTCAAATTCCTTAGCTTGGAGCACAGGGTCTTCGTTGTAGATGGTTTTCTGGTCGTAGTCACCTTTAGTGAGTCGTACGCACTTTCCATCGATGAGATCAATAGCAGGTATGAGTTCTATCATAATTCAAGAAAGTTTCTGAGTATCTGTTCTCCCACACTACCGCTCTTCTCGGGGTGGAACTGAGTGGCGTAGAAGTTGTCCTTGTTGAGTGCGGCAGAGTAGGGTAGTATGTAGTCACATGTGGCAATGGTAAACTCGCTGTTGTGTGGCACATAAAAACTATGTACATTGTAGATGAAATCACCTTCGCACACACTGGTAAACAATGGAGTTTTAAGGTCGTGAATGCTATTCCATCCCATTTGTGGCACTTTGTCGCAATGATGTTCAGGCACGAAGCGTTTGACCTTGAGGGGGAAGATGCCTAGACAATCTGTGTTGCCCTCTTCGCTATGTTGGCACATGAGTTGCTGTCCGATGCAGATACCAAGTACAGGTTGTTTAAGATTGCATATCACCTTGTCCAACTGATGGTCTTTAAGATATGCCATCGCTGTGCTTGCCTCGCCTTGTCCGGGAAAGAGCACACGATCGGCCTTAGACAGTATCTCTGCATCGTCTGTCAAGATAGGATTAATACCAAGTCTTTTGATGGCATTGATGACAGAGTAGATGTTGCCTGCGTTGTATTTTACTATGGCTACTTCCATATTGTGGATTTTCTTTTGTTTTGGAAACTACTTTTGTAGGAATTGTTTGTCTTATCCGTGTTGGTAGGTAAGAATCTTTCCCCGTTCTTAGTTGTCCTTCTTCTTAGTTTCTTCCAAAGCTTTCATCCAGTCCGTGTTCAAGGTAAAGGGTGTATATCCTTCCTTGTCGCGAAGGAAGGCATCTGCCTCTTTCTTGTTGACCTTCTCAAAGAGGGGGAATTTGTTACTTGCCAGACAATAGCGCATGATTATTTTTTTGCGATCATTTTCCTTGGCTCCACTGTTTTGCGAAAGTTCCATAAGGTAGTTGGTCACGAACTCGTTTAGTGCCAGTGCTTGTTCGTCAAGCCAAGTGCTGCTGACAGCACCATCGCGCAAAATGATATTCTTGCGGAAATAACTCATAGCAGCAATCTTGAATTCTGCTACCTTGCGGTCAAAGGCATTGCTTTGGGTATTATTGATTACCAGCTCCGATTTGTCCAGAAGATAGTCATATACTTCCTGTGCCTTGATTTGGGTAGAAATCATTATCAGGAAAAAGGCCAAAAGAAAAGTTTTTTTCATAGATGTTCAAAATGGTGGGACTTGATTCGTGTTGTTTTAGATGTTTTTCTTTAGTGTAATGTTATGTGTTATGCCCTCGGGGAGTTCCTCTTGATAGTGGGTGACCATGACAAGGGTTTTATGATTACGTTGGCAAAATGTTTTTATCACCTCTCTCACTCGTTGGCGGTTGATTAGATCCAGTCCGTGTAATGGTTCGTCCAAAATGAGTAACTCTGGGTCCTTGACAAAGGCTCTTGCCAAGAGGCATAGGCGTTGTTCGCCACTTGAGAGTTTCAGGAAAGTCCTGTCCTTCAAGTGCTCAATACCGAAAACTTCCATCCACTGATGGCAGATGTCTCTCTGTTCGGGACGGGGACGAGTATACAGACCAACGCTGTCCGATAAACCACTTGCCACGATGTCTATAGCAGGGAGGTCGCGCAGATATGCACGATGCATTTCGGGAGAGACATAACCAATGTGTTTCTTTATCTGCCAAATGCTCTCTCCTGTGCCACGACGGTGACCGAAGAGACTGATGTTGCAAGCATAACTCTGTGGATTGTCTGCGCACACCAATGAGAGCAACGTACTCTTTCCAGCACCGTTTTCGCCCTGCAGAGCCCATCTCTCTCCCTCGCACACCGTCCAGTTGATGTTCTTCAAGATAGTACGATTACCATACTGTATGTTGACATCTTGGAAATTCAAGATCTCCCCTCCGTCTTGGGGATAGAAACTGATGGAAGCAATGTCCTTTTGGGGCAGATTGACAATCCATTGTGCCAGATTTGGTGGAAGAACTTCGGTTGGGGTATGTATGGAATTCAAGAACTCGTCGCGTGTCTGCTTCTCTTTAACAACGAGTTGCTCCACAGGCACCACATGGGTGATGAATTCGGGAATGTCGTCGTATTTCGAAAGCACCAGTATCACGGTGAGATCTGTTGTTTGTGTCAACTTCTCCAAGAGTTCTTTGAGCAAATTTCGTGTGGCATTGTCAAGTCCTATGAAAGGATTGTCCAGGATGAGCACACGAGGAGCTGTGAGCAATGTGCGTGTAAGCTGGAATTTGCGCAACTCGCCACTTGACAAGGATATGATGTACTTGTCGAGCACAGGACCGAGGGCAAACATGTCATAGAGCTTTTCGCGGAGTCCCTTGTGGTATTCTTCCACCTTTTCCAAAAGGTACCCCACGGTTGGAGTGTTCTCGTCTATGTCGTGCTGGTTCCAGCGTTGCTGGTAGTAGTATGTTCCATCCTGGTCGCCATATGAGTCGCGGAATGATATGAAACGCAGTTGTTCGCTGATGAGGCGCTTTTGTGTGGGAGTGCCTGCTTCTGCTCCTGAATTGTCAAAACCATAATGCACCTCGTTCTGGAGCAGTGGGTAGTGGCCTGTGAGAATCTCCACCAAACGACTCTTTCCTGCAGCATTGTCACCACAGATGGCAATCTGTTCGCCTGGCAATATTTCCAGGTTTACAGGTTCTGCCATACGCCAGTCGGGGTGGCGCGTGATGCCGTTAGTGATACTTATTATTGGTTTCATATTAGCTTAGTTGTTGGATGGGGAGAGCAACAGATGTTATCGTGTGCCTTGTCTGGTTTTGACGCTTGTACTTGTTATAGCCGATTGTCTGCTTTGGTTCTTGTTTACGAAGTCTTTCCACGAAGAGTATTTCTTGTCCGTTTCCGGACGCCCCATCTGTAGGAAGTGACAATATGCTGCTGCCAGAGCATCGGTGGCGTCGAGGAACTTGCCCATCTCTTCCTTGTCAAGATGCAGCATGCGGCGAAGCATATCGGCTACCTGCTCCTTGGATGCTGTACCTATTCCCGTTATTGCCATCTTTATCTTCATGGGGGCATATTCCGTGATGGGTACCTGGCGTTGTATCGCTGCAGCCATGGCCACACCCTGTGCTCTGCCCAACTTGAGCATTGATTGTACATTTTTGCCGAAGAAAGGTGCTTCGATAGCCATTTCGTCAGGCAGGTAGGAGTCTATGATACCAGTGATGCGGTCAAAGATATGTCCCAATTTCATATAGTGGTCGCCATACTTGCGAAGGTCTATTACACCCAATGCCACCATCTCGGCATTCTTGCCGCAAATGCGAATCACTCCGTAACCCATAACATTGGTTCCGGGGTCAATGCCAAGTATGATTTTGTCAGTTGGAGCCATTTCTTTTTGCTAATCGCTTAACGTTAGTCTTTAATCACTTCGTCATTTCGCCTTCGATGATGAGGCGTACAATTCTGTTTTTAGCGTTTGAGCGAACAGTGATGGTCTTGGAGAAACGACCAGTCATCAGTCCCTTGCCATTGTAGCTAACATTGATGCTACCTTTCTCACCTGGTTTGATGGGGTCTTTGGTAAAGGTAGGTACGGTGCAACCGCATGATGCAAAGGCTTGATTGATGATAAGAGGAGCGGTACCAATGTTGGTAAAGGCGAAACTGCACTTTCTCTCAGCATCTGCCTCAGGGAAAACACCAAGGTTGATGCGTAGGGTGTCAAACTTGATTTCTGCATAATTCTCAGCCTTGGTATCTCCAGTGGGGCGCACTTCGCTGCGAACGGATTTCTGTGATTGCGCATCAGCAGCAAAGGGTATGCTCATGAATAATGTTAACAATAGCAATAACTTTTTCATAGTGTTCATAGGAGTTTTCTTTTGTTAAATATCGCGCACAAAGTTACGGAAAAATATCGGAAATACTTTGTAATATACGTTTTCTTTGATTAAATATTCTTAAGAATATTGTCATTATGTGCTACTTGGTGCTATGGAATGGGGTAAAACAACTGCCAGACTCCCATTTGCGCAACGGAAATCTGGCAGATATGTGTGTTGTTTTTAAAATTCTATTTCGTGCTTATAGCGCTTCGCATTCCTTTAGCCAACTGGCTGATGTGGCATCGCTTGGCATACTCCAGTCTCCGCGTGGTGAAAGGCTGCAAGGGCTCACTTTGGGACCATCAGGCAGACAGGAACGTTTGAATTGCTGGTTGAAGAATCGGCGATAGAAGGTGGTGAGCCACTTCTTTATAGTAGCCTCGTCGTAATGGCTGCCAGCAAAGGCATGTTGTGCCAATAGGTATATCTTGTTGGGGCGGAAACCATGTTGCAGGATGTGGTATAGGAAGAAGTCATGCAACTCGTATGGCCCCACAAGATCTTCGGTTTTTTGATTTATCTCGCCGTTTTCATTTGCAGGGATTAGTTCGGGGGAAATGGGAGTGTCTATGATGTCGTCAAGCACAGTCTGCACCACGGCATTTTTCTGTGTACGGGCATACCATTCCACCACCAGGCGAACTACTGTTTTAGGTACCGAAC
Source organism: Bacteroidaceae bacterium (assembly GCA_017548165.1). Classification (GTDB taxonomy): domain Bacteria; phylum Bacteroidota; class Bacteroidia; order Bacteroidales; family Bacteroidaceae; genus Physcousia. Next base: position 2,491 of record JAFYMW010000042.1, on the reverse strand, counting down.
CATTGACGCTATACATCGACATGTGGTCGCCATTGTATGTGGCCCATCCTAATGCAAGCTCAGAAAGGTCGCCCGTTCCGATGACCATTCCGCCAACCTGGTTAGCCAGGTCCATCAATATCTGTGTGCGCTCGCGAGCTTGTGAATTTTCGTATGTGATATCGTGTTTGGCAAGATTATGACCTATGTCGCTAAAATGCTGTAAACAAGCCTCTTTTATGCTTACTTCACGCAGGGTGATGCCCAAATGTTCCATAAGCGAGAGCGCATTTTGGTATGTGCGGTCTGTGGTACCAAAACCTGGCATTGTGACACCCACAATGCCCTTGCGATCAAGTCCCAAGCGATCAAATGTACCAACACAAACCAATAGTGCCAATGTACTATCCAATCCACCACTGATACCCAGCACCACAGTCTTGCAATTGGTGTGTTTGAGTCTTTTGGCCAATCCCATAGTTTGTATGGCAAAGATTTCTTCCATCTGTGCATCCCTTTCTGTGGGATTGTTGCTATAGAATGGATGAGGACTGAAGGTTCTGCTGAATTGCAAATCCTGTCTCACCATCATGTCTGTTCCAATAGTGGAGAATGGGATGTTGAAAACTGTTTTTGATGATGCGATGAATGACTTGTTGATCCGGCGATAAGCTCGTAGTTTCTCTACATCTATCTCGTTGAAAACCAATTGTGCATCGGTGGCAAACTGAGCGTTCTCTTTTAGTATGTTGCCATTCTCGCAGATGAGTGCCTTTCCTCCAAAAACCAAGTCTGTGCTACTTTCTCCAAATCCAGCTCCTGCATAGACATATCCATTGATGCATCTGCTGCTATGACCTGCAATGTTGTTGCGAAGGCAATTTGTTTTGCCCACCATGGCGCAGTCGGCCGAAGGGTTGAGGATGATGTCGGCTCCCATGAGCGAAAGGGTGGTGGAGGGAGGAGTAGGTGACCAAAAGTCCTGACCTATTTCGATGGCAAAGTTGCACGATGGAGTGGCAAAGATGCTATGTGCGTTAATTTCCACTAGATCACCGCACAACCATACCTTTGCATTGCTGGTATCACTTGCCGAGCAGAACCATCTGCTATCTTGTGTGCCCTTAACTCCGTCCAGGAAGGTCTTGGCAACGATTCCTACTATCTTGCCTTTCTGCAGAGCTACAGCGCAGTTGAGAAGTCCGCCTTGCCATGCAACGGGCATGCCCACAATCACAATCATATCCATAGAACGGGTGAAGTCCATCAGCTTCATTAATGCCACCTCTGCCTCATCTATGAGTGTTTGTTGGAAGAAAAGATCTTGGCATGTTCTTCCAGTGATACTGAGTTCGGGAGTTAGCAGTATCTCCACACTCTGTGCTTGTGCCTTGAGGACAAGTTTCTCAATTTCTTCTACATTGAACTGAGGGTCGGCAACTCTAACTTCTGGAATGCCGGCACCAACTCTTACGAATCCGTACTTCATAACAATCTTCGTTTTATTCCACACAAAGGTACGAATAAGCGAGTGATTTAGCAAATTTATTTGCAGAAATCCGAGTCAGAGTGCCTTCGGTTGCAGCCCAAAGGTGCCATTTTTTTATCTATCGCAAAGATGCTACTTTATTTTTTTTGTCTTACGATCCATAAAAAAAGGAGCCACCGCTTAGTTGCGACGACTCCCGTTATTGATTAAAAGTTTTAAAGTCAAGGGATACAGGTCTCTCTTACGCTCAAACCTTTACTTTATCATGCCAACGGAGCGCTTGACGAATTTGGTGAGTGCTTCGCCGGAGAGCATGCCGTTCTGCAAGAGGGCAAGGTCGATGAGCTGGCTGATGCGCTCGTTGTTTTCTGTTTCAAGGAGTTCCTTAACGAGAGGAGAGTCGGTGTTGAGAACCATGTTGTACATATCGGGCATCTCGCCATAGAACTGCATGCCGGGTTGCAGGCGTGCCATGTCCTTCATACGGCGCATGTACTCGCTCTGGGTGATGATAACGGGCAATTGCTCTTTGCCCATGGCCTGAGTCTGCAGGGTGAACTCCACCTTGTCCATCTTGGGAAGGAGTTCCTTGAACTGGTTCTGAAGTTTCTCGGCCTGCTCCTTGTCCAACTGCTCCTTCTCGGTGTCGTCGCGCTTGATGAGGTTGTCCACGGTGTCGGCATCCACACGGGTGAAGTGGGTCTTCTCCAACTTCTGCTCGAGCATGTTGATGAGAGGAGTGTCCAGCTGGCCGTTCATCATCAGAACGCTATAGCCCTTCTGCTTGGCTGCCTCGATGTAGGTGTACTGGCTCTGAGCATCCTGTGCATAGAGGTAGATGAGCTGGCCGTCCTTGTCGGTCTGGCTGCTCTCAATGAGAGTCTTGTACTCCTCCAGGGTGAAGAACTTGCCGTCGGTGTCCTTCAGGAGGAAGAACTGCTTGGCCTTGTCGTAGAACTGCTCCTCGCTGAGCATGCCATAGTCGATGAAGATGCTTATGTCGTCCCACTTCTCCTCAAACTC
>JAFYMW010000041.1 GCA_017548165.1 Bacteroidaceae bacterium | reverse complement strand
CCAAGACGAAGGAGAAAACGCCCAAGGGCTTCAAGACCAGAGAGGAGGGAGAGGCCGTGTTGGAGAAGATAAAGGACCTGCCATTTACCGTACAGAAGATAGAAAAGAAGAAGGGCAAGGAGGCACCGCCTCGCTTGTTTGACCTTACCAGCCTGCAGGTAGAGTGCAACAGGAAATTCGGGTATTCCGCCGACCAGACCCTGCAACTCGTGCAGAGCCTTTATGAAAAGAAGGTTTCTACATATCCACGTGTGGACACCACCTTCCTGCCCGACGACGTGTACCCCAAGTGCGGACAGATAATGAACGGACTGAAGGACTACTTCCACCTGATGGACAGGATAAAGGGGCAGAAACTGAGAAAGGACAAGAAGTTCTTTGACAACAGCAAGGTAACAGACCACCATGCCATCATTCCCACAGGACAACCGACAACAGGACTGTCCGAGATGGAGAAAAAGGTCTTTGACCTGATAGCACGCCGCTTCATTGGCATCTTCTATCCAGACTGTCTGTTTGAGACTACCACCATAACGGGCGAGGTGGGCGACATTGCCTTCCGAGCAACAGGCAAACACATAACAGATCCTGCCTGGAAGGTGCTCTGGAGCACAAACACTGACTCCGCCGACTCTCCAGCCGAGGAGAAACTTCTACCAGAATTTGTCAAGGGCGAGAGCGGACCACATATTCCTGACCTTGCAGAAAAGCAGACCACTCCACCAAAGCCCTACACCGAAGCAACCCTGCTGCGTGCTATGGAAACTGCCGGAAAGATGGTGGAGGACGAGGAACTGAGAGATGCACTGAAGGAAAACGGCATAGGCCGCCCTTCAACACGTGCAGCCATAATAGAAACCCTGTTCCGCCGTCGCTACATCCGCAAGGAACGTACCTCACTATGGGCGACACCGACTGGTGTAGAGTTGATAGGCATAATACACGAGGAACTGCTAAAGAGTGCCGAACTGACAGGCATCTGGGAGCGCAAACTTCGCCAGATAGAGCAAAGACAATACGATGCCCACCAATTTCTGGGAGAACTGAAGCAAATGGTAACAGACATCGTAATGGAGGTGATGCGCGATAACAGCAACCGTCACGTGAGCATTACCGAGGAAATTGCTAAAAAGAGCAAGAAGAAATAGCATACAATTAAAATAAAAGAGGCATTGTCTACGTTATTACAATAGATAACTAAAGACAATTGCCTTTTCTTTTTGATATGTTAGCTAATAAAATTCTCATAACAAATTGTTTAACTGCATTATATGCACTGCTTCTCTGTGGATGCGGTCCAGACAACTATGCCCGCAAGGCAGAGGAATACTTTGCGATAGGAGAATATTACGATGCTGCAGAGGAATTCAAGAAGGCATATTCCAACACACCAGTAAAAGAAAAAGACAAACGTGGTGAAAGAGCTTGGAAAATGGCAGAATGTTATCGTCGCATAGGCTATAGTGCAAAAGCTGCAGGAGCATACCAAAATGCTGTGCGCTACAAAACAGGAGGCAGCGAGGCCATCCTGCGACTGGCACAGATGCAACACTCAATGGGGAAATACAACGAGGCCATCAAGAACTATACTCTGTATCTAGACAGTGTCCCCTCGTCTATGGAAGCACAGGTAGGACTGGAGGGGTGCAGACAAGCAAGTGTATGGAAAAAGAAAGGTTCGTTATACAGCATAAAAAAGCAACCCATACTGGCAAGCAGGCGTGCCGACTACTCCCCTGCCCTATATGGTTCTGAATGGGATCAACTTTATTTCTCCACCACACGTCCACAGGCCCAAGGAGAGGAACTGAGCGGAATTACTGGCGTTAAGATGGCAGACATCTTCTTTAGCCAAAAAGACGACAAAGGCAAATGGAGCAAGCCAGAGGCGGTAGAAGGCGAGATAAACACAGGATACGAAGACGGAGCATGCTCGTTCAGTCCAGATGGCAAGACAATGTACTTTACCCGTTGTACGCACGACCCAGAGTATCCTCGTTATGCCATCATTATGTCTAGTAGCCGTAGTGATGCAGCATGGAGCAAACCACAGGAAGTAAAGATTTCCAACGACACACTTTCCACATTTGCATACCCTGCCGTTTCGCCAGACGGGCTGTGGCTCTATTTCTCCAGCAATATGCCTGGCGGACAGGGAGGAATGGACCTATGGCGCATTTCTCTCGGTGATCATGGTGTGGGAGTGCCGGAAAACCTTGGACCGCAGGTCAATACATTTGGCGACGAGGTGTTCCCATCATTTCGCGGAAATGGCGAACTGTATTTTTCATCCAATGGTCATCCTGGTATGGGCGGTCTGGACCTTTTCCGTGCCGAACAGGATACTGCAGGGGTGTGGTCCTTGGAAAACCTTGGCTCGCCCATGAACTCGTCAGGAGATGATTTCGGTATGACTTTCGAAGGCTTACACAATCGCGGTTTTTTCTCAACCAACAGAGGAAATGGCAGGGGGTGGGATCAGATTATGTCGTTTGAGTGCCCCGAAGTGGTACAAAGCATACGCGGATGGGTTTATGAAAAGGATGGTTATGAATTGCCTGATGCATTGGTGTACATGGTAGGTAACAATGGTACCAACCTGCAACTCTCCGTAAAACCGGATGGTTCGTTTGTACAAGAAGTGAAACCACATGTAAGCTACGTACTTATGGGTACATGCAAGGGATATTTGAACCATACAGTAGAGATAGGCATAGACACCAGTAGCGTCTCGCGCGAACACGTGTTACAGTTCCCACTAGCTAGCATGACCGACCCTGTGCTGATAAGAAATGTCTTCTACGAATTTGATAGCGCAGAGTTAACAGAAGGCAGCACCACATCGTTAGATAGTTTGACAACACTCTTGAAGGAGAATCCTGGTGTAACAATAGAACTTTCATCGCATTGCGATTATCGTGGTGCAGAGGAATACAACCAACGACTATCGCAAAAACGAGCTGAGAGTGTAGTAAACTACCTAGTCAGCAAGGGATTGCTTGCTGAACGTATGATTCCAGTTGGATATGGAGAAAGCCGCCCAAAAATAGTAACACGACGTATTGCTGAGCAGAATCCCTTCCTTCAGGTTGGTGATACCTTAACAGAAGCGTTCATCCTTGCCTTACCAGAAGAAGCACAACAAGAGGTATGCAACGCTTTGAATAGAAGAACGGAGTTCCGAGTTATGCGCACCACGTTTGGTTTGCCTTGAACATATTACAAACCATAGGATTCACTTATATTTTCAAAGCCAAGTAGTCGCTATTTCAAAAAATAAGATTACCTTTAACGCCAGTTATGGCAATATTGGCATCATATAAAAAACCATTGACCAGTGGCTGCATATTGGTAGGATTTGCTACATTATCTATTGTGGCACAGTTGTGCTTGGGCAATTTCCCCGTAGACCTATTTTGTTTCCCTCTTAACATCTTAGTTTTAGCATTGTGGATGATGCTGATAACGATGATGTATCGTGACAGAGGCAATAATGCCTGTTCCCGATTTATGCTTTCACGCGGGGCAACATGGCTATCTCTTGCCATTATGGTTGCCTTGGGAGTGACGCTTGGTTTGGAACGTGAACCATCGACAACAGCATGGCCAGTGGTATTGACCATCTTCTTTGTGCTTACTCACATCTGTTTTATAGTACTGCGTGGTTGGCGTAATGCAAAGGGCATACGCTGGCGTTTCTGCCTTGTACACATCGGACTACTTCTGGCTCTTGGTGCAGGATTTTGGGGAGCACCGGACCGCCAGCAGTTGCGCATGGCAGTACATAGGTATCCTTCCAACGAGGCTTACACTATGGATGGCGAACTCAGACCTACACCATACACCGTGGAACTGTACTCCTTCCGCATGGAGCACGCCGACAATGGTGCCCCCACGCACTACGAAGCGGAGATAAAGGTTGATGACAAGAAGGTGATGCTGTTTGTGAACCATCCCTACGACCGCACACTAAGCGAAAAAATATATCTTGTCAGCTTTGGCACATCACCTTATGGAGAAAGATATGCCGTTATTGAAATTGTAAACGAACCATGGCAATGGTTGGCTGCAACAGGCATAATAATGCTGATTGCTGGGGCAATACTCTTGTTCGTACAGGGACCGAGGAAAACGGTGAGCGGTGAGCGGTGAGTGGCGAGAGGTGAGCGGTGAGCGGTGAGCGGAAAATATTAAACATTAAGCATTAAACATTAAACGTTACTGACTATGGGTTGGAACATATTCCCCGTATGGGCTGCAGTAGTGATGGCGCTTGCCACTACTGGTGCTGTTATTGCAGCACTCGGCAAAAACCGTAACGTTTGGGCAACTGCTTTAATGTTGCTGGCGATTATTGGAATGGCAGGTTTCATTGCCATGCTATGGATCGTACTTGAGCGTCCGCCACTTCGCACAATGGGCGAGACACGACTATGGTACTCCTTCTTCCTCCTTGTGGCAGGACTCTTCACATACTCACGCTGGAAATACAGATGGATAATGCTATTTTCTACCATACTGGCAGGGGTATTCATCATTATAAACATCGTCAAACCAGAGATTCACGACCAGACACTTATGCCTGCCTTGCAAAGTGTGTGGTTTGTGCCCCATGTCTCGGTCTATATGTTCTCATACTCCCTGCTCGGATGTGCCACACTCCTCTCAACCGTAGCACTTGTACGAAGAAACAACGACATGGATATGGCAATAGAGAAACTCCTGTACGCAGGTCTTGCATTTCTCTCCATAGGCATGCTCACCGGTTCTTTGTGGGCAAAGGAAGCATGGGGAGCATATTGGAGTTGGGATGCCAAGGAATCATGGGCTGTCGCCACATGGGGATTATATCTTATTGCCATTCATTTGGCACCAAGTGTGATGAATACCTCCCGAAGATGGATGTATCACACAACAATACTGCTGGGATTCCTTGCTTTACAGATGTGCTGGTATGGGATAAACTACCTGCCCTCGGCAGAAACAAGCATACATACATATAATCAATAACCAATAATATCAAAGTTATGAAAAAGCAAAAAAGAGGTCAGTTCCTGATTGGCGTTACATTGCTGCTTATAGCATGCGGCTGGATCACCTGCCGTGTGATGACAGCATACTCGACACCATCTGAGGAGTTAGCTCCAGAGGCACGCGTTGCTGCTATTTTGGAGAGTGGCGGTTGCATCAGCTGCCATAGTGCAAATCCCGAGCTTCCCTTCTATGCCAATATCCCTTTGGCAGGTGATATTGTGAAGACAGACATTGAGGAAGGCTACCGTGCATTCGACATCGAGGGCCTTATGGCAAAACTGAAAGATGGGGGCATTCCAAATCCTGTAGACGTTGCCAAGATTGAGAAGGTGTCAATAGACAAGCGCATGCCTATGGCAAAGTACTATCTTGTGCACTGGGGTAGCCAGATGACCGACAAGAAGGCTGCAATGATTGCCGAGTGGGCACGCGATTACCGTATGGCATACTACAACGACGGTCTCTCTGGCGAGCGTGCCGGTGAGCCTGTTCGTCCCATCATTGCCAAGGCAGAGACTGACCCACGCAAGGTGGCGCTTGGCTTTAGCCTTTATCACGACACACGCCTGTCAGTAGACAACACCGTTTCCTGTGCAACTTGCCATGGCCTTAACACCGGTGGTGTGGACAACCTTCAGTACTCGAAAGGTGTAGAAAACAATATGGGTGGTGTAAACGCTCCTACAACATACAATGCCGTCTACAACTTCGTGCAGTTCTGGGACGGCCGTGCCAAGACACTTGCCGAGCAGGCAGCCGGTCCTCCATTGAACCCTGTAGAGATGGCTTCTACTTCTTTTGACGAGATCATAGCAAAACTTGCGCAAGACGAAAAGTATGTTGCTGAGTTCAATGCCCTCTATGCCGATGGTATCACTGAGGCAAACATCACTAATGCCATTGAGGAGTTCGAACGCACTCTCATCACTCCCAACTCACAGTTCGACAAGTGGCTCTTGGGCGACAATGAGGCACTTACTGCCGACGAACTTCGTGGCTATGACCTGTTCAAGGCCAACAACTGTGCCACATGCCACGTTGGTGCAAATCTTGGTGGCGAGTCCTACGAACTGATGGGCTTGCGCCAGCACTATTTCGAGGTTCGTGGCATGGAACTCACCGAGGAGGACAACGGTCGTTTCAAGCAGACACAAAACGAGCGCGACCGTCATCGCTTCAAGGTTCCCGGTCTTCGCAATATAGAACTCACTTGGCCCTACTATCACGACGGCACTCGCGCCACCATGGAAGAGGCTGTACGCGACATGGCCAAGTACCAGTGTGATGCAGAACTCAACGATGCCGAAGTAGCCTCCATCGTTGCTTTCTTGCGTACCCTCACCGGTGAGTATCAGGGCAAGAAACTGACATCGGAGAACGAAAACGGACTGTAGACTGTAGACACTGTAGACACCCTAAAGGTAGGTTCTATAAATTAGAAGTCAATAGAATTCTACCATATAAGGGATAAACTAATTTATAGAACATACCTAAAGATGGCATCACATTGCGT
>JAFYMW010000040.1 GCA_017548165.1 Bacteroidaceae bacterium | reverse complement strand
TCTCCACCCTGCTTGCTGAACAGTTTCACAGCCTTGCATATCTGGTTTGCCTCTGTTTCAAGATAGTATGTGTGTACATCAAAATCAGGGGCATCGTTCTCGAGTGCCTTAGTTGCCTTATAGTGCAGATTTTTAATGCCAGACATATAGTCATCTATAGCAGCCACGCCACAATTGCCGGGCTTTTCCCATTCTTCAGGAAGAGTGAGCTCGGTCCATCTAAGTTTTGTCACCACAGCCTCCGCAGGCCTCATATCCTCAGGAACTTCCAGTTCGCACTTCTCCTTGGAAAGTTTGATATCATGGAACACATATGCCGCCGAAGTGCCGTTGGTGTTTGCCAACCAGAACATCAACTGTCCGCAACCGTTTATGGGCACTGTCACCGTCTGTGGCTGCATGCCTTCGAACACCGCCAGTTCGGCCATCACGATATGGTCGGCACCAATAAGCAGTTTCTCCTTTCTCTCGCTGATGTCGGGTTGATAGGTATCAGGGCCGAAGAACTGCGTATCCCCCTCCTTCCTCAGACATTCCACCGTAAAGGTTACACTGTTGTACTGTCCGTAGGTATTGAAGGCTGCACAAGAGTTCTCCACAGCCTCACCGCCAGCCGCCAGCATCATCAGTCCTGCCACACTCATCAGCGAGGTGCCCACCACGGCACCGCCCACAGCACCTATGGGCACAAACGACGCACCCACGGCAGCAGCACCTATAGTGCTAGCCCCCACAGCATCAGTACCTGACAACACACCAAAATCAAGAGAGAAATGAGTGCTGGTCTGCAGAACAAAACCCTTGTAAATCCTACTATTGTCGTATCTAGTGAAGTAATCCTTCTTGGACTTGCCATCAACGAAACCTCCAGACTTTGACGAGCTGATATAGTGCAGATAAGGAGCACCAAGATCAATCAAGTCTATCTCAGGAGGACATTCCGGTATGGGATGAGCAAACAGATCATTCTCCACCGCCTCGCCACGATATACCACCATGTCTGCCACACCATAGGCAGCTACATCCATTGTGCCCTGGCCTTTGCTTTCGAACTTCAGCTTGCGACACTTGTTCAATGGCACCACATGCTTCTGGTTGGGATAGGTGGCACAGAGCGGAATGGTTTTCACAAGCTGGTCATCGGCATAGACATACAGTTCATCGTTGACCATGTTCCAACTCTTGCTCACATAACCGGTAACGAAGCTCACATAGTCAAACTCGTTGCCCAAGTCGAATATCGCATGCGACTTGGCATCATCGCTCAGGAAACCGGCAAAGTTGTAGAGGAGGAAACCCTCGTTGAACTTTGTACCTCCCATCGAGAAGGTGACGTAGTCGGATGTGCCATCATAGAGCTGCTTGCTCACATTGCCACGAAGCGAATACGGAGGGATGTTGGAGATGAGTTTGCACACATCGGGCAGTTGCTTCAGGCGCGGGTCGGGTTTGCCCTCGCTCTCCAGCGCTGTCTCGCTAGGTTTCTCGCCCTTGGGATATATCCATGCATCCACAATGCCTGCCCATTGACTACCATGCGACTGCTCGCTGGCAAACGCCAACTTCTTCACACCCGCCACATCAAGCGTCACCTGCCTGGCAATGTGATGTTGCTCTATCTCGTATTCATACAGTATCTTGTTATCGCCCAGCACAGTAACCCAACCCTTACCGTTGCGTGCATCGTCGGTGACTATCGGTCCTACTGTAAACTGCAATGTCTCATACTGCCCGTTCAGGTTCACAAGCGTTTCAGCAGCACCATTGCCTATGAGCTGCATGTCCATAGTCAATATCAGGCCATAGTCCCATGTCTTGTTGCCTATCTTGATGGCCTCTACCCTTCTGTCTGGTGCAACCCACTTGTGGGCACCGTCCTGCAAATCGGCCGAACGGCTCAGATAATATGGTTTCAGGTCCCTGAACAGCATCTTCTTCTTGCCATCCAACTTATATCTATCCTCCAGGTTGTGCACCTTCTGCCCCTTGGTCCACAACGCCACCTCGCAGAATGCCAACACCATACCATTGTCCACCATTGAGAACTTAAGCGACTTCACTCCGCTCACGTTCAAGGTTATGTGTCTGGGCAGATCATCCGTCTTCACCGGAGAGTCGAATATTTTTCTCCCATCGGCATGTATCAGCACTATATCGGGATCCTTGTATATCTGGTAATGCTTAGGAGCCATCACGAACGAGATGTTCTCGTACTTGCCATCCAGATTGAATGTCACCTCACCAGCCTCCAGTGTGAAGGCATTCTTCCATGTCTGATGTCCACGCACCTGTATAGATGCCACTGGGTTATAGCCCTTCTGGCTGACAGGCTTCAGTGCCTTGGTCACATATACCGGAACCTGGGCAAGGGAAGCGATGCACAATAGCAAGGAAACCATTAAAGCAGCAACTCGTTTCGTAAGCATATACATATTATATTATGATATATAGTTAAACATCCTAATGGCAAAGATAGTATATATTTATGAGAAACATCACCATTTCAGGCAAAAACTCTCTTCACAACCTATGAAGAATGAAGGAACAACGAACATTGCGAGTAATCTCGCTGTAGCATAGCCTCCAGAGGCATCATAAAGTTTATCGTACCGCAATCAAAGAAACGCATCACCCACCTGTCCTCTTCGTCCAGTTGCAGAAGCGAAACCATGCCCTCGTTCTCGTTTTCATAGCCCTCAGTCATTGCCGGCATACCAAGGAGTTTGAAGCCAAAGTCCTCTTCGTCAGTATTCTCAAAACCAATCTTTTCTGCTTCGAGAACAGCCAGCGAACCATCCTCCCAATAATATTCGTGTGTGTGGAGTCTATCTACCTCCTTCTGGTATATCACCATGTAACTATCCTGTTCCCACTCTCCTATCCCATTGCATCGTGCATCCATATCGCCAAGGAAATAGTCCATATCGGCAAAGAACCACATCATACCCTCGTGCGGCAACAGTCCCTCAGGATCAAGATGTGCTATTTCTTCCAAACGTATCTGACAAATGAATGTAAGCAGGTCGCCATCTTCATTTGCCGGCCAATCTACACTCTCTGGAAGGTCTGGAAATCCCCACCAGTGACTTTGCGCCACCAAGCTCTCCTGAGTTGGCTGTATATTTATCTTTATTGCCATGTATTATAAAACGTACCTTTTCTCTACCTCTGGCATGTGATACATCTCTATCTCTGCAGCATAGCGCGTCAGGTGTCCGTTGCGGTACATGCGCACCGTCTCCTCCTGCATGCGGCGGTTCCGCAGTCGGGCACCATAGATGGCAAACTGCTCCAGACACTCCTGGCGGTCGGCGCCTCTGGTCACCTGTCCCTCCACTATCATGTCGTACAGCTTCTCGTAGCAGTTTCCCAAAGCATAGTCTGCACCCAGCATATAGCACCTCCACGCCTTGTCATAGTCCACAGGCACACCATACAGTCCACCGCGGTAAATGTCGCCCAGAGTCTCTGCCGAAAAGCCGTGCTTCTGGTCCACACACTCCTCAAGCAGTTCCAGTATGTTGCTCCGGCACTCATCGCGCTTCTCTGTCTGCTCCGGACCCAGGCTATCATACTCCTGCATCTGGTTCTCGGCAAAATAATGCATGCAGAACATGTTCCCCTCGTCAGCACCCTTGCATTGAGTCTTGATGAAGGCGTTCCAGTCCCTCAGTTCGCCATTGTTGTCATACCCCCTGGCATAAGCAAGCGCATTATACGAAAAGGTGATGCCACACTCCACAGCCTTGGCAAACCACAGTTCAGAGTCGGCATACCTGCCCCTTGCCTGCAACACCTCGCCCTTCAGATCGTAGAACCATGGGTTGGTGCTATGCTCCATCAACTCGTCCAACATCCTTTCTGCAAGATCCAAGTCCTGCTTATAGCCAAAACGGGCGAATATCAGGTTGCACAACTGGTTATAGGCCGCATATTCATTACCTTTCTTCAGGGCCTCCTCTATCATACCCAATGCTCGTCTGGGGTTATAAGGCTCAATCTCGCCATTCAGCATCATGATGGCAAGAGCCACATCGGCCTCAACCACCCCACCCCTCTGGGCTTGAGTCAACAGACGCTTGGTCGTTATGAGATAGTCCTCCTGGGCCGAAAGGTCGCTCCAGGCATATGTCATGCGTCCCAACTTGAAACAAGCCACAGGATCACCCTCCTGGGCCAAAGTCCTTATACTCTCCACCTCTTCCGTCGAGATGGTCCTGATGGTTGTGGAATTATAGAATCTTATCATTGTAGCAGTATTTTAATCAAACATCACTCCTGGGTTCATGGATGGTGGAGGGTTCCACTCTATGCCTCTCCGGGCCAATGCGGCCCTCTTGGCACTCCAATAACCATAACAGAAACCCATGCCGCGAGGTTCGTCCTTCAGTTCCTCCTCCAGTTCCAGTTCCACATCATATATCACCTCCTCCCACTCGGGCAAGGCCTGCACGGGATCCACCTTGAGCATGCCGCCCAAGCGGTCCCAACAATCCTTTGCCAATTCGCTCTTGGGATTGTCCATAATCCAGGCATATCTGTAAATCAACTGGTCCACCTCCCTGAAAAAGTACCTGTCGTAATTACTCCTGAGATCCTCGTCAAAGTCCTTGGGAATCATGAAATCTAAGTAGAACCTGTACAGCTCGCACATCGACTGGTACAACCTGGGGGCCTCCCTCATATCCAGAACCTTCTCCTTAAGCAAATTCTGGAGTATGCAAGCCTTGCCGGCAGGATTTTCCTGATAGTTCCTGAAAGGGGCATTATCCTTGAGTTCATGAATGAAGTCGCGCACCAGAGGTATGTTCTTCCATAACAACCCCTTGCCGGCATTGTCTAAAATCTCTCTGTACAACCGCTCTGCATTTGTGATATCCCACTCGTGATTGCAACTCCTGATATTGCCGCAATGGAACACATACCTGAGCTGTTCCGCGATGTATTCGTTGGTAACCCCTATCTCAGGCGTGCCCAGAACCTGCCATCTCCGATTGAGCCTATAGACATGTTTCCTGTATGTGAAGTTCAGCCACTCCTCGTCAACAGACAGTATGCTCAATGGGCACTCGTGAATCACGAACTCCTTCCCCGGCAGCAATTCATCAATATCGATATGGGCCCAATCCTCACAGCGGTTGCCGATACCCATATCCATAGATGTCCTTATACGGATAATTATGAAATACTGTTTCATGGCCTCGTTTATTTAAAGAAGAATAAATCAGAACCTCATCCTCAAAGCTTTATCTTCACACTCTTATTGCCAACCTTGACAATAGCGATGGTGCCATTCTGTAAAGCGGTATTGATTGTTGTTGTGCCTGCTTCCGCTCTTGTGCGGGCCACCTCAGTGCCGCTTGCTTCATGGTTATTTACATTTTATCAGCTTCCTAATCCTCAGGGGGAGGCATGTTAAATCAAATAAAGGTGTGAGGACCTACATTTAAGCAAAATACATATCAATGTTAGTGAGTCTTTATGACTGGAAATCTTCTTCAATGAACACCTTCTATTCTTCATAAAAGAGCGAGTTATGCTCACATCTCGTCAACAAATATATTGTTTTTATTTTATCTAAGTCTTCGAACATGAAAAATAATGATTCAACATATACATTTTCGCTGGATATTTCACAATAAAGAGAGAAAATAGTACAATTATATAATAAAAAACGTATATTTGCATAAGTGAGCATTAATACTTTTAACCATCGGTGGACGAATATGCAGTAGGATATTCGTCTCATTTAAAAACTCTTTTTATTATGTCTGGTATTATTGATTTTATTGAAGGTCTTTTATTCCTTTCCATTACTCCAGCAATGGCAGCTTATGCTTTTGCACGACGCAAGGCGGCTATGCAGGATAGTCAGGCACTATTTGTAAGCAACGACAAGAAGTGGGTAAGATGGGTATGGTTGGCAATGTTCTTTTCCGTACTCTTCCTTATCTTCATTTGTCCTATTTTTAAGCACAGGTATCGTCCGGATTTTCAATATCTGCTGCTCCTGTTAGAGGGCACCGTGTTCTATGCATGTTATATCCTGGTTTCTTTCCGCCGCGCCACACCCGAAGAGTTTGAGCAGGCTAAGGCTCAGGGAGAGAACGTACTGGACATGACTAAAGAATCAGCAAAAAGCATACTTGGAGTGATGGGAGCTGCCCTATTGGGAGTGTTGGTAGCATTGCCTCACATATTGCACGATGTCTTGAATCCAGTTGTAGCAGCAAAAACAATTGGCAATATCACCTACAAACTCATTGACACCAGTCTAGTGACCATAGCAGGTGGTTTTCTTGGATTAGCTATGTTAGCAATAGTGGTGTTTATCTGCGCATATGTTGCTGGTGCCTTTATTGCCATCGTCAGCGTGATATTCTTTTTCTGCATCACGGTTATCAAGTTCTTCAAAAATCTAAAAGAATTTAAGGAATATAAAAAAATAGAACAACAATAATTGAGATGCTCCCTAAAAAAAAGTTTTTGTCAAACTCTTTTTGGTGCATTTAATTTTAAACAAAAAATATAACAATTCACTTGTTGAGAATTGCATATTTGCTATCAGCATTTTGTCTATGCGCAAATATCCGATTCTCATAAGGCGCCTCATACGGGGCAATATACTGACTCCGCCATAGAACATAATTGACTTGACAAAGTCAATAGTACTGCCTTTGCAAAGTAGGTACTATTGCTATGGGGAAACAGCATATCTTCAGAATCTCCTTTTTCTTACTTTTCATTTTGAAATAGAGCATGTTTTTACCCGTTTTTATGAAATAATCGCATAAAAACGAATGTGGAGTCATGTTATTTTGTATAATTCTACATGGCATACATTCTTCACTCGCTCTAGAATAGAGAAAACAGAAAAGCATTTTTTTGGCAAAATATCATGACTTACAACAGAAATCTGTGAACTATTTTAACCCCAATCGGTCATTAGCGTTATGATGATAATAGCCTTATTTTGCACAGATGTTTTGCTGCTTTGAGGGCACAATGGGGTTGAATTGTATCCGACCTTTTCTCGCCAAGGCAATGACTATGTAAACATATCCTTGCTCTTCTGGCTTAACGAGAAGGTTCCATTGTAACCGAAAAGTAACAAAACAGATGACAAAAAGATAGCTTCATTAGCGCGTAACAGTCTAATGACCGATTTGGGATTAACTGATTACAGATTACATTATTCGCGCACATTTGCGTATAACTGTAATCTGTAATCGGTTTGTTTTTATAAACCTGGGAAAACTATGCCTTCTTCCTAAATATCACCCATTCGTTCATGACGAAGTTGAAGATGCCAGACAGACATAGGGCGATGAGGTTGCATAGAACCACATTGAGAGCTGCAAAATGGCGGATAAGGACAAAAGGTATCATCTTGATGAGGAAGGCTGCTATGCATGAGACATTGTAGGGCAAGAAGCGTGTGCAAAATCCTCGAACAGAGCGTTCCCCCACTCTATCCTTCCATACAAAGAAATATGCCAGGGTGTAGTTGGTGAACACAGCACACTCAAAGGACACCGTTGGAGCAACAAACAGAGCGACAACCTCAGATTCTGCAAAAATAACCTCTGCCAAAAGCCACATTATAACACAATCTACGGCCGTACCACCGAGAGTGGAGAGCAGGAACTTGAAGTATCTTTTCAACTTTTCCATATTCGCACCAATGGGATTATAAAACAAAGTAAGGAGGGTACACAACTGATACTCTCCTACTCTGTTAACATATCTGTTTACTTCTGCTTTTTTACCAGCGGATCGATCTTGGCAAAGTACTTGCCATCATTTATCAAACT
Organism: Bacteroidaceae bacterium; assembly: GCA_017548165.1. Taxonomy (GTDB): domain Bacteria; phylum Bacteroidota; class Bacteroidia; order Bacteroidales; family Bacteroidaceae; genus Physcousia. The sequence continues at coordinate 5,638 of JAFYMW010000040.1, read as the reverse complement.
GCTGAAATATGTGAGTAGCAATATAGCAAATACAACGAAACCAGCCAAATCCATACTGAGCAGATTACCGGTCAAAGGCCCTACCTTAACGGGAAGGACAAAGTCATGTAATGGTTCTACAAAGAACCAGATGGTATTGAGCGCAATCATCATCACGCGCAATTCTGTGGGTCCCCACTTACCATAGGTCAACTTGAACTCGTTCTTCAGGTGAGCACATATCATCACATACACTTCCATTCCCAAATAGACGGAGAAGATGAGCAGTCCCATCCAGAAGTGCATATATGCCGAGAGGCCAAGACCACCAAAGATGAAGAACTCTGCCACACAATCCATGTTGTGATCGATGTAGAAACCATAAAGAGGACGAGACTGATTGCGCACTCGGGCAACGGTTCCATCCAAAGAGTCGCCTACCCAATGGAGCACAAAACCCAGAGAAGCGAGCCACAACCATGCAGGATCATAATTGGTGAGCAAATAACCTACCGATATCAAAATGGCTGCGAAAAGGCTGAACCATGTCAGCATGTCTGATGTCACCCAAAGGGGCAGACGCTCTGCCATCCAGATGAGAACCTTCTTTTCGTATGGGTTCAGCAATGATGTTTGTATGCGAACCGAATTTTCCTTGTTATCCATAACATATTTTGCTTAAAATTGGCGCAAAATTATGCTATTATATCCATTTGAGGAGCATTGCGTGCGTTAAAAAAATACAAATACACCAAATGAGACAAAATATCAACATTACAGGATAACAAGCACCACCTTATCTTTGCCACAGAATTACCTCGCCTGCAGAGAGTGATTTCTGAACATCAATTAGTCTTTGATTGGAAGAGCCACGAAAAAGGAGATCTGTATTGCGGAGGGATTGGATGAAAGGACCATCTACAAGGACATCCAGATTCTCCAGTAAGGACATCACAATAGGATCGTGCTTGGCAAGCAGGGTTTCCCAAGTATAACCAGTATAGCACCATATGGTCTTGTCTGTTTCGCGCTTCACCCTTCGAGCAAGTTCGGCACATCCTTCTGCTTGAAGAAGAGGATCGCCTCCGGATAGTGTGACATGAGCAAAAGGGTCGTTGACAATAACACGCATCAAGTCATCCACCGAGAGTTCATCACCGCCATTCTCATCCCACGATTCTGGATTGTGGCATCCAGGACACCGATGGTGGCATCCTGCCAGATAGATACTTGTACGGAAACCAGGACCATCCACAGTGGTATCCTCCAATATGTCAAGTACACGCAAGAACTTTTCCATTTTCTATACCTTATTATATATAAAGACCGACAAACTATCACTATAGATGGTAATACTTTGTCGGTCGTTATTCAATACGTTGTCTGAGCACGAACAATACATTGTCTGGCCTTAGACAATACGTTGTTTACTTGTGAATCACACGATCATTCAACTCTGCCAACTTGGCTTTGTTCCAACGGTCTGTAGTACCAACGAGGTAACCGGTAATGCGCTGGAGGCGGTCGATATTGTGGCTACCGCAACTGGGGCACTCATCCATCACCTTCTCGGCATTCTCATATCCGCAATCCATGCAACGGTTGCGAGTGTGATTTACTGAGCCATAACCGATATTGAATCTGTCCATCATATCCACGATGTTCATAACAGCCTCGGGGTTATGAGTAGCATCGCCATCAATCTCGACATAGAAGATATGACCACCACCAGTGAGAGCATGATATGGAGCCTCTACCTGAGCCTTGTGAAGAGCAGAACACTTGTAATAAACAGGCACATGGTTGGAGTTGGTATAGTAATCCTTGTCAGTAATGCCTGGTATTACACCAAACTTCTTCTTATCAAACTTGGTAAAACGACCAGAAAGACCCTCGGCTGGAGTTGCCAATACGCTATAGTTGTGCTGATAGCGGTCGCAGAATTCAACAACACGATCGCGCATGTAAGTTACAATCTTCAAACCAAGTTCCTGGCTCTCCTCGCTCTCGCCATGATGTTTACCTGTAAGTGCTATCAAGCACTCTGCCAAACCGATGAAGCCGATACCCAATGTACCTTGATTAATCACGGGAGCAATGGTTTCATTGGGTGCCAGGTTTTCACTTCCTATCCATAGACCACGCATGAGCAAGGGGAACTGCTTGGCGAAGGCAGTCTTCTGGAACTCCATACGGTCGTGCAACTGCTGAGCAGTAATACCTAGCAAATTATCCAACTTGGCAAAGAAAGCTGCTATACGGTCTTCCTTATCCTTGATGTTCATGCACTCGATGGCAAGACGAACGATGTTGATGGTAGAGAAAGAGAGGTTACCACGACCGATACTGGTTTTAGGACCGAAACGGTTCTCAAACACACGGGTACGGCAACCCATGGTGGCGCACTCGTACTTGTAGCGCTCGGGATCGTTGATATCCCACTTTTCGTGATAGTTGTAGGGAGCATCAAGGTTGATAAAGTTGGGGAAGAAACGACGGGCTGTTACCTGACAAGCATACTTATAGAGGTCGTAGTTGCGATCGGTGGGAAGATAGCTCACACCACGCTTTTTCTTCCAAATCTGAATGGGGAAGATTGCTGTTTCACCATTACCCACACCCTCATAGGTGCTTCGGAGCAACTCTCGTATGATACAACGACCCTCGGCACTAGTGTCGGTACCATAGTTAATAGAAGAGAACACCACCTGATTACCACCACGAGAATGAATTGTGTTCATATTGTGGATAAATGCCTCCATAGACTGATGCACACGCTCAACGGTCTTATTGATAGCATGCTGGCGGATACGCTCACGACCAACCAAACCTGTCAAAGGAGTTTCGATAAAGTCCTCAATCTCACAATCGTACAACTCGCTATAGTCCTCAGCATTCAAGTCTTCCAGTACTTTCACCTCCTCGATGAAACTCTTGCGTACATAGGGTGCCAGATAGAAGTCAAAAGCAGGGATAGCCTGACCACCATGCATTTCGTTCTGCACCGTTTCCATACTGATGCAACCAAGGATTGAAGCTGTTTCGATGCGCTTTGCAGGACGACTCTCGCCATGGCCAGCCTGGAAGCCATACTTGAGAATACGATCCAAGGGGTGCTGAACACAGGTCAGAGACTTGGTGGGATAGTAGTCCTTATCGTGAATGTGCAGGTAGTTGTTCTTCACGGCATCCTTCACCTCGTCGCTTAACAGATAGTCGTCAACGAAAGGCTTTGTTGTCTCGCTTGAGAACTTCATCATCATACCAGCAGGAGTGTCGGCATTCATGTTGGCATTCTCGCGGGTAACATCATTGTTCTTGATGTTGATAATCTCCAGGAAGATGTCACGGGTCTTTGCCTTACGCGCAATCGTACGCGCGCTACGATATTTAATATATATCTTAGCAACATCAGGACGACTAGATTTCATCAACTCATCCTCAACCATGTCCTGGATCTCCTCCACGGTCATCTGAGACTTGCCACGGATGCTAACTCTATCTGTTATCTTTACTATCAACTCGCTATCCTCACCAGTTTCGGTGGTGAGCATTGCCTTACGAATAGCAGCACCTATCTTCTGCTCGTTGAAGCCTACTATACGGCCGTCGCGCTTTACTACTGTCTGTATCATACAAAGGGGGAATAATGTGTTTCTATTATTATATATTAAGGTAAATTTATCTCGCTCTTCCGCACCGTTGGTGATTGGGCGAAAAAGTGTTGCAAATATACGACATTAGGCAATACGACGCAAGAGTTTATACAAAAAACTTTCCCATTTTAGCAAACTTTTCAATTTACCAAAACAGGAAAGTTTTCCATTTGTTTTTATATCTTATTGATTTTCAGCCTCCCTTTTCTTTTCGTTAAAGAAAAAGTTTTCCAAAATCATCATTTGCAGCACATTTATTGCTACATATCAGCGTTTTAGAACATTACTACGTTCTGATGCTTATCCACAAGCATGCCATTAGTATGCTTCAGAGTAAACTTCTGCTTCTTCTTGGCCTTCATCTTAACAACCAACAGAGTGGCATCGCCCTCTATGTTGGGTTGCTCGCCAAGGTTAACGAAGGTGGGATACAGAACCTTGTCGCCGTTGGTGTGGAGACGGTCGTAGGTCATGTTGTACATCTTCTCCAAAGCAGGAGCCTCTACGCCAACATATTCCCATTCCTGAGCGTCATAGGGAAGAGCGAAGCTAAGACCATTCACGCTCTTCAAGCCCTTACCGCTAACGGTGATAGTAGCCACATCACCAGCATTGTACTGAGCCTTATCAGCCTTCATAGTAACTTCACCTGCCACATGCTCTACCTTGTTAGGAGCAACGCCATCGTTCAGCGCTACGGCAACAGACATAATATCGTATGCATCGAGCAGGCCATTACCATTGAGGTCGCCCTTGCTAACATAGTCGAAGTCGCCATCGCCCTTGCGCAAACCTGTATAGTTCATATAAGAGGTGAGATCGTTCTCATCCAACTTACCATCCAAGTTGATATCACCGGGGATATAGTACTCTGAATCGGGCTGACGGAAGATGTAGAGCTCATAACCAGAACCGAAGTTGCCAAGAGCCTCCTCTACCTTAATGCGGATGAAGCGAGCCTTTGGAGCACCTTCGAAGACAACCTCCTTAACCTGACCGTCGCGTGCCCAGTTGAGAGCCACGGGAGCTGACCAGTTCATCTTATCCATACTCAACTCATAGCTTGCCTTCAGGATAGTACCATTGCCACCATCAGGACGAGGCATATAGTGCATTCTGTCGAGGAAGTTAACGGTTCTCAAGTCGATAACCATCTCGAAGGGTACTGCCTTCTGACTCCATGCGGTATGCCAGATGCTGGTCTCGTCGAAGTCGAACAATTTGTTCACACCCTGACCGCCCTGGTTAGCACATGTTGTCTCTGCCTGGATGCCACGGATAGCAAAGCGGAGAGGATCGGCAGCAGTGGTTGCCTTCAATGATGTCCATTCGCTCACACCTTCCTTGTTAACGGCACGAACCTTCATCTCGTAAGAGGTAGATGCAGAGAGACCATCGATGGTGTACTCGGTAGCGGCAATAGTGCTGTATATCTGGCCTTCAAACTCCAGTTCATAGTAGTCAGCGTTGTCAATAGCCTCCCAAGTAGGAGTGAGAGTATATGCCTCGGTACCCTCCAACTGAGCCTTGGGAGCAACCAAAGCACCAGTATTGGCTAGCAACTTGTTAGTATTATCAACCACAACCTTCTGTGCGGTAACAACAACCTCGTTGGCAACAACATCGGTCTCGGCGATGTTCACCATCAGACCCTTAACCTTCATATACTTGTCCTCTGCATTCTCGCCATAGTAGAAGCTGTTGGGAGTAGACTTCCATGTAGCATAGTCGTTAACCTCAACGAGCTTAACATTCTTGCCACCAACCTTTGCGGCAACCTTTGCGGGTTTCTCGCTACAGAATACGGTAATATGAGTGAACTTCTGCTTCTCAAAGCCCTTGAACTCACCCTTTGTGGGTTCAACGGTGATGATGAGATTACCCTTTGCATCGAGCTTGCTGTTTACCTTTGTCTTGGTGCACTCGCCCAGGAGGTAAGCCTGTGTCTTTGCATCGTCGTCGTATTCGGTGAAAGTGCTTTCGCCGAAGGGATAGATCTCGTA
>JAFYMW010000039.1 GCA_017548165.1 Bacteroidaceae bacterium | reverse complement strand
GCGGAAGAACTCCTTCAACTCCTTGTTGACGATGTGTCCGCCGATGGTTATCACACGCTCCACGGGTTTCATCCTGCTCCAATCTATATCGAAGGCATTGGTGTATAGTTCTGCCTCTTGGTTGCACAGATTCTCTCCTATAACGGTGATGTGCATTCTGGTAAGTCGGAGCAGGCTGGGGTGCAGTCTCTCTGTGGGAATGGCCTGACCGAGAATAAGTAGCGAGTTGCTCCAATCCTCTGCGGGGACTTCCCTTTCCGAATCACCAGGATTCTGTTGTGGGAGCAATGTTTCTCTGTACTCTATCTTCCTCGCCTGAGGCAGGGCATCGGTGGTAAAATCGTAGATGGGCTCGCTCAGGGGAATGTTGATATGTACAGGTCCGGAGGGTAGTTTGTATTGTGCTTCAAGTATGGCCTCGTTCACCAGTCTGTTGGCATGCCATGTGTCGGACTCTGGCAGGCTGACACTCATCTTTACCATCTTGCCAAGTGCTCCCTCCTGTGGCATCGTCTGTCCGTCCATCTGCCCAATCCATGCCTGTGGGCGGTCGGCAGAAAGGAATATGGCGGGAACATTCTGGTAGAAGGCTTCGCATGCAGAAGGGTAGAGGTTGGCCAGAGCCGAACCGCTGGTGACAACAACAACTGCAGGTCGGCCTGTTGCCAATGCCAGTCCCAATGCCATGAAACCGGCACAACGTTCGTCGGTGGCACGATGTGTGCGAAACTCTTCAACTTGGCATACGGTGTGCACTATTGCGGCATTTCTGCTACCAGGGCATAGCACAAAATCCTTCACACCATGCTCTCTAAGTACGGCCAGAGTTTCAAGTATTATTGGGTTTGATGTAAGCATTTTTTAGTGTCTTGAGTTTGCGTTTAACCTCTTCTTTCTCTTCGGCAAACATACTGCTTCGTGTCAGTCCTCCTCCGGCAAAGAAAAGTGCTTTGCCACCAGGGCGCATCTGTGCGCAACGGATATTGACGAATATCTTGGTCTCGGCTCTGAGATTTATGGGCCCGAGGTATCCGCCATAGTACATGCGCTTGTTGCGCTCGAACAGACGGATGAAGTTCCATGCCTCCATCTTGGGCAATCCGCATAGGGCTGGGGTGGGGTGCAGCATATCCAGTATTTGTACTGGTGAAATGATCTTGGGCAGATGGAAGGTGTAGTCGGTTCGGAGGTGATATAGATGTCCGGCCTTGGAGGTGTAGGGACCATGTCGTGTGATACGTGCACCAAGACTTTGCAACTGTCCCTCGATGAAATCCGATACCATTCGTTGCTCTTCGGTGTTCTTTCCGCTCCATGGTCCATGTTCCTCGGAGCGTGTGCCGGCCAAAGCCATAGTGTGCCATTTCAAACCATAGCCCTCGAGGAGTAGTTCGGGAGTGCACCCAAACCATCGTCCGCCTTTGCGGGTGTAGACCAGATATACCATTGAGTTGGGAAAGGCTTCTATGGCACGCATAAACAGGTCTTCTTCGTGTCCAGAGCCCTCAAAATCCTTCAATTGTGAAAACGACAATACCAATTTCTGGTAGTTCTCACGATCCAATTGGTATTTGAACGAGCGAAAGGCCACCTTGTAGCTCTCGCTTTGGTCTATGTCTTCCTCGCGGTTTTCTACCTCTATTGCTGAGAGTACGGCACGTTTGTGCTTGCTCAGGTTGCTGGTCTCCAGTTCTATCAATTCCCAACCGCTCACCGCTACATCGGGACGGATGAGTAGCGTGGGCATTTTGCCTGTTTCAAGAAAGGGAGAGAAGATAAAACCCGAGGGTTGTGTCAGGGCATCGGTGGTATAGGCAATAGGTTTGTGGCCAGACGTATGTGTGTTGAAAGATTCCAGGTGCGTCTGTATATGCAGACACTGTGCTTCTCCCTCGGTCTGCAATACCAGATTAGGTTCTTTCTCACCAGGGAATCTGTAAAGAGCAAACTCCAATCCGCTCTCCAGTAATCGTTTTATGCAAATATCACTCACCTTGTTTGTCCTCCAACCACTTTATCTGTATCTTGATGCGTGCTTAGTCTCGTATTCCTCTTTTACCTGCTCGTAGAAAATGGCTTCAGCGGCCTTGGCATATGGACTCAACCATAGCAATGCAATACCCAAAGAGCATATAACCAAAATCCACCAAGGCCAAAACGAAAGGTACAACTTGATGTATTTCATAATATGCCCTTTCATCATCTGTGTGCTCAGTTTGATAGCGCGGTTGTTGCTGAGGTATGGATAGTCGTGCAGGATGTATGGTGTCATAGCATACTGGATCTGCTTGTAGGTGTATGTAAGGAAGAAAGGTATCCACCACGAATAGAGGTATTCTGAATCCATAGGGGTGCCTTTGAAATCAAGCAACAATCCTACGCAAAAAAATACTCCCGTCAATGCCAAACTCCAAAGGGAAGCATAAAGGAAAGAGAGAAACATTGTGGTGGTGATGCGCGCGAATTGTTTGTATCCTTTGCCAAGCATGTCAGTTTTTAATGCTTGTTGTGCGCCACGGTGATTCAATAGAAAACAGATCGGATAACTACAATAAATAGGGAAAATTAATATCTGAAAGATAAATAGGTTGTAGGAAAACATGTATGTTATCCACAAAACCAATGCTAGTGCGCTTGCATTGCTCCATTTGTTGCTTAGGTCGGCCCAAGCTTTCTCTCGTAATATTTTTGCACTCTCAATCATTAATCAAAATGTAATATTTGTAATGAATATTCGTCAGTCATGCCTCAATGTTATGCGTCTTATTGCTTGCTCAGGCCAAAGCAAATTAATGCCTGGCTCCAAACTCTTCTTGACTCAATTGTCTTTTAACCCATTATTTCGCATTTTTTTCGAAAGACAGGACATCTATAGGGCATTGCATGTTGCTAACCTTCCAATATTTCGCAACAAATTTACGAATAAAAGAGTGAATTGCCAAATGTTTTGGGCATTTCCGAATGTTGGTAATTTGGGGTCAAGCCGTCTTGACCGCAGTGCCAGAGCAGCATACCATAAGCATTGTGGAGTTGCCTCCGAGGGATTGGTAGGAAATGTCGACTCCTATGATGGCATTGGCTCCCAGTGCCGTGGCACGTTGTTTCATTTCGTTAAGTGCCTCTGTCCTGGCTTTGTTCAAGACTTCTTCGTAGGAATTGGCACGCCCTCCTATGAAGTCGCGGATTGAAGCAAAGAAATCGCGTACGACGTTAAGACCGAAAATTGTCTCTCCAGTCACTACGCCCAAGTAGTGTGTAACTTGTTTTCCCTCGATGTTGGGTGTTGTTGTGATAATCATATTGCTTAGAGTGTTTGAAAATGAAATATATTCCTATGAGCCAACGCCTCACGTTGCGATGGGCAACGCCTCGTGATGCGATGGGCCTCGCCTCACGTTGCGTGCCTTGATGCGTCGTATTGTGTTGCCACCTCCTCCATGGAGATACCAAGAGTGTCCATAAGAGCAAAGACCTCGGGCAACTGCACATTGAAAAATTCTGTACGGCGCATGGCATAAACCCTTTCGCGTGCTCCTGGCATGACAAACACGCCAAGTCCGCGACGGGAAGCCACCACCTCGTTCTGTTGCAGGTATTCAAAGGTGCGGGTAACCGTATTTACATTTACCTCCACCTCTGCCGCAAATTCGCGCACCGAGGGAAGGCGCTCGTCCTCCTGATATTCCCCAAGAAGTATCCTGTCGCAGATATGGTCGGCAATCTGCAGATATATCGGTTTTTGATTCTTGAATTCCATAAGCACGGGTTTTAGGGATTGCGACGGGTGGTAATCTGTGCCTTGCAATACAGGCGATAGGTACAACGCCACATGAGGAACAAAAGACCGGCAAGAAATACATCAAGGACAAGAAGGAGACACCAGGATGGAACGTTCTCAAAGAAACTGATTATGTAGAGGAAATCTGCCGCGTCCCATAAGCAGACAGCAAATGCTGATATGAGCACTATCAGCAACAACCATGCCAAGATGTAGAACAAAATGGTATAGGCTATATTGTGTCGGTACTTCCAAGCATTGAAGAGCGGGTAGACGGACATGCCCAGTAGTGAGGAAAGGATTATGGCCACATAAGCCCCAAGATGGAAACCCTCGTCAAAAAACATGGCCGTTGGCAAGGTATTGTAGAAGTTCTTGCACACCATTGCCGTAAGGGAGACATATTCATAATCGCCAAAATCGAACGTTACCGCCACAAGTAAGGCATTCAATATCTCGGCCAGTCCCACCGACATCAGGAACCACACATGCGCACCCACCAGTACCACGAAGGCATGCCACAGGAAACGTTCAATATTGGAGGCAGGCAGAGTGAGTTCTGCAATCCTGCCCTGACGGTTCCTGAGATTATGAAACATAAAACCGAGGACAACCGTTAAAGCAATGCCGGAAAATACGGATATGAATACTGATATCAAATCCAAGTCCATCAAAAACGAAGAATATGGTTTGCCCACTCCATCGGAATCCGTAACTTTGTCCAATATCTCTATTGCATGATAATACAGCACCGGCAGAATGGAGCATGCGGCTATGACCATAGCCATCTTGTTGTAGAAGGCACGGTTGATGGTTAGGTCCCAACGTGCCACGGCACAGAAACGTCTTATATCGAAGTTTTTCATTGTTGCAAAGAGTTATGGGTTAATGTATCAACGAACAATTTCTCCAAATCCACGGGTTCTTCATTCTCCACAAGGGACTGGTTGAGCAATACCCTGTTGCGGTCGATAATGACCACATGATCCAGCACACGCTCCACATCGTGCACCTGGTGCGTGCTCACGATGATGGTCTTCTCGGGCGACATGGCCGTTACGATAGCCTTGCGGAACTGGCTCTTGGAAAGTATGTCCAAACCGTTTGTTGGTTCGTCCATAAATAAATAAGGTGTATTTGCCGCCAAGGCAATGCACATGTACACCTTCTTCTTCTGTCCCATGGAAAGCGCACCAAGGTTCACATCGGCCGACATTTCGAAACAGGAGAGGCATTTCTCCATCAACTCCATGCTGAAATTAGGGTAAAACGGTGCAATAGCACTTACATAGGCAGAAAGGTGCACGGCAGGCAGGTCATACTCCTCTGGCAGGAGGAACATCTCCCTCATCAACTCTGGATCTCTATCCTTGGCAGACATGCCATCCACAAGCACCTCGCCCTTTTGGGCATGCAACAATCCCATAATCAGGTAAAGCAAGGTACTCTTGCCTGTACCGTTCTTGCCAAGCAATCCATAAATCTTGCCTTGCTGGAAATCAAGCGAGAAGTCCTGCAACACAGGACTCTTCTTCCCATAGGCAAAGGTAAGGTTCTTAATTGTTATCATAGTGTCATAGTTTAGTAGTACACCACAAAGGTAAAGCAATACGGGCACACTCCCAAGGGAATGTGCCCGTTTAACTTTATTTTAACACTCGGAGGTTTTTATGAACCACCGAGGTTATGTCTTTACAACTATTAGCTAACCTTGTTGAGTTTCTTTATGATAGAGAAGATGAACAGGGCTGCAACAACGCAGATTACCATCAATACACCCCATACTATGGTGAGATCCATACCCCACAAGAAACCTGGGATTGCAACAAGCATGTTACCCAAAGCTGTTGACACGAACCAT
>JAFYMW010000038.1 GCA_017548165.1 Bacteroidaceae bacterium | reverse complement strand
GGTCAGCAGTTCCCGCTTTTGCCACATCCGCATGAAGGTATCCTGTAGCAGGTCCTCTGCATCCTGCTGGTTTCCCGTCAGCCCGAATGCCACACGGTATAGCATCCTGTGATATGGCATGAAGCGTTGTTTAAACTCCTCTGCATTCATCATTCTGCTGATTTCAACTCAATAGACTTTGTTTCCTCAACTGATAGGATTTGCAACAGTTCCTCCACAGTAAAATCTCCTGCTACATGAATTATCATGCTCGTGCTCTTGTTCTCCACAAAAGTTTCCAATCTGATGATGGCATCGCTCACTCTTCCGTCCTGCTCTATGCCATAGTATTGTTGCATAGGAACTAATGTCCAGTTCTCGCTGAGCATGTTGTCCACATTGCTTTTCTTCTCATAGAGTTGCTTGTATCCGTCCACATTCTTGATATTCTCAGTAAGAGCCTCTTTCTGTTGGTCGTTAAGGCTTACCAGTACATATTCCACCTTGATTAGCCGTTCGGTCGAATCAAACAATTTTGGGTTGGTGTACTTTTCTTTTTTTGCCTTCTTCTTCACTTCCTTGGTCATGTTTTCGTATTTAGCACCATCCAGTTTTCTGTACTGCTTAATCAGATATGATGCATCTTGTGCAAAGGCAAAGCATGTTGCCATCAGCATAACCATTGATAGGATAATCTTTTTCATGTTTGTGTCTGTGTTTAGTTTGATGAATTGAAGGTATGTTCTATAAATTAGTTTATACTTTATTCTGGTAGAATTCTAGTGACCTAATTTATAGAACCTACCTTAAGTTCTCGTAAATTTACGTCTCTATAAATACTAACGAGAACTTCAAGGCGCTTGTTACAAAAGTATGGAGAAATTTTAGAATTAGATGAAAAGAGAGGGTATGCCATACAAAAGACATACCCTCATTATCCCTACGAAGACTTCCGTTATGGTCTTGTATTGAACTTTTTATTTGGATTGTTTGCCATATCTTTAAGGCGCTTTTCAATCTTCTTCCAATTGAATGTCCCGTTTAGCATTACGACAGACTCATTGAAGTCTATTTCGTCAAAATAGTTTATGGCCTTTATAGGCATAATCACATTAGCATTTGGAAACTTCTTGGTATAAAAATCCAACATATCGTTGAACGAATAGCAGACAGACAATGTGGCTATGTCAATAAAGTCTTTAATTCTTGTTCCATTTTGTGCTATTGCGGAAAGTTTCATTGCTATAATGTCTGGAATACTTTCCAAACGGATATCCTCTATAATATTAGGTTCATATAAATGTGGATAGTCAAAACGGATACAATCTATCATTACATTGTTGATAAATCCCTTGAGTGTCTGCTTTCTTTCGTAAGAAACTTTTAGGTTGTACTTCTCAATCAGCATTTCTTTCACTTCCTCCAAGTCAAATTCCTCTTTGGTGAAAAGAACAAGGTCAATGCTTTTCCGATGTCCTAATCGTAGAGCGAGTGCAGTTCCTCCAACAAGATTGAAGTTCTTTAGTAGAGGTTCTCGCTGAAGTTCCTTTAAGAGTTCCAGTGTTCTTGGTTCGACAGTTTCTTTTTGTAGCATTTTAGTTCCTCTTTTTTAAGATTGAAGATATTGCACACAAAGTTCATATCTAAGTCGTTGAGATAGGGTACAGATTTCAGTATCTCTCTAAATCCTCCAATCCCCCCATACAGGTCAAAAGCTGCATAAAAGTCCTCTAAGTCACCCAGTTCAACAACACGCTGAACTACAAGTTTTTTGGAAGTCTGCCAATTGAAAGTGGACATGTCGTATTCCCATAGCAAGGCATCGTTTAGTTTATGTCCACCCGCTTTGTATGTATCAAGAATAATCATTATACTAACCCTTGGGTTATCATACGCAAAGATACGAAATATCTTTGATAATAAGTATAATGTAGCAGTTTTTATTTTTATGTTATTTACGCACCTTCCTAACATCTCGTCTTAATGATATACTAGTCCTCATAAAAAGAAGATTGGTTTAACCCAAATCGATCATTAGACTGTTAAGATAAGGTTGTTTGGGTCGGCGTTGATGCTAAGAAGAATATATATAGAGGCATACCCCCCCCGAAAGCTAATGGCTACAACTATTGTCCGATCTCCGTTGACTTATGTAGGAGGACTGTCGCAGGATTTCTAATGCTTTGTCCTTGTTAGACGAGAAAGAGAATTGTTTCACTATATCTGTGACCTCGGTAACGTCTGTATCAATTATCAGGCGTGGGGCAAGAACTTTCAAAGCCTTTAACTTCGCGTCATCAAAGGAAATCATCGAGAGTAGTTTGGCGCACTGCTTGCTATTGAAGTAACTGCTGATGCAAGCCACTTTGATGATTCCAATCTTCTTTTCATGGAAAGAGGCATCGTCTATTACCTCGCACATCATATTGAAGTCTTTATTATGCATAGCCCTGGGTCTGCGCTCATATCTCATCTCCTTCCTCTGGTGATGCTCCACCTCATGTCTCTGCCCTGATGCCATCATTGGCATGGCAAGGGTAAATAGCGTAACAAGTGCAATTGCTGATTTCTTGTTCATAATCTTCTAACGTTTGGGTATTCACTTAATTTTCTAATAATATATTCATGTCGTCCAAGCTGTTCAGGAATACTTGCAAAAGGAAATTAGCAGGTTTTTCCTCGTTGTTCTCGTCCAGATACACACAGTTGGGACTTCCTGGCTGTATCCACGAATTACACAAGACATCCAGTTTGGGTAGTGCATTGATGTACCAGGCAAAGGACCTTGTAAGTACCACGCCATTAGGAAGGGTTACCTGTACATAATATCCGGTAATGTCGTTCAGTATACGGTACAGTTCTGTTTTCTCTTCATCTGTAGCAGTGGTGAGCAGAGTTGTCACGCGCCTGTTTATTGACTTTACAGTGGCACGCTTAGATGTCTCATCCGTTGAAGTGTCTAAAAGTTTACCAAGAACTCGTACCTCCGAGAGCATGTGTTTTGCCGCTGACTCTCCTATAACAATTCCCTCTATTCTCCCGTTTTTGCTTATTTTCAGGAAAGGGCCATCTTCTCTGATATAGTCCCCGTACAAATCATCCGTTTCCACATCAGCCTCTGAACTATTGCTTTGCTTCAGAGCATACTCATAATGTTCCTTGCTAAAGGGGCCGAATATGCGGAAGGTCCTGAACTTGGCTACTTGATGTTTGCGGTCCACCCTTTCCAGCCACCATTCTATGCCTATGACATGTCTGTAGTAAGGGTTCTGCTTGCTGTTGAAGCGAAGAACGGCATAGTTGCGTCCCTTGCCACCAACCACAAAGGGGGCAATGTTTTCTCCGTAGTACATCTCCAGTTTCTTACTCTCGATGGGGTTGTCCACACGCAACAGGTTTGATGAGCAGAAACCACCGGTATAATGCGGCATATCCTGGTCATAGGCTCTGAGTATGAGTGCCACGGCGTCTTTTACTCCCTGTTGCTCCTTCTTGCTGTCGTAAGAGTATTCATATATTCTGGTATCCAGATAATAGGTAGAGTCCAGGCGGTC